>NZ_JADGLG010000059.1:0-12821 GCF_015235335.1 Neisseria sp. 19428wB4_WF04 | reverse complement strand
CATCAACTTCTACTTCACCATCAAGCATTTCCAGATGCGGGCTGTTGTGATAGATAAGTAAGCGCAAACGGTGGAAGTAATAGGCAGCGGTATTTTTATTGACGCTAACTAATTGCGCCGCTGTGCGGGCGGTAACACCTGCAACAAATAGTTCAATCAGTTTGTTTTGCTTGTACTGACTTAAACGACTTTTTCTCATAGGGATTATTCTAACCTGAAGTTAAATTTCCCTAGTTATCTAGTACAGCCCCTAAAAAAATATCAATTTTGAATTAACCCAAAAATTTAAGTCGTAGCAAGATGTCGCAAGCGAAGGCTGTACATTAATCACAATCTACGCCACTAAACCCTATACAGCAAAAAAATTCAATTTAATTATCGCAAGCAACCAGCAGCCAATCGACTGGTGAAGCTGATTGCCTAAAATAGACTATAGAAAACGCTAGTTCGTTTATTATTCACATGTTCGTATAAAATTCGTCAAATCTGCAAATCTTTTGCTTATAGATATATTGATAACACCAAAGTGTTTGTCTCACCAAGCATATCCTGTAGCTACTTTTGTTACCCCTCATATATATACTTCCAGTATTCAACCATATTTAGGCAGGTTGTATGCTGAGATTTTTTACATTCTAAACCTGCCACTTTTTCTCAAGACAATTTCAAACTGAAACTGTTACCAAAAATAATGCTGAAGCCGTCTGAAAACACCTATAACCTGTCACACTTAGTTCATGATAACGTTCAAATAATGTAACAGGCTATCTGAAAATATTTTTCAAACAACCTGTTGTTTAACCACCTATTCGTAATGCAGTTTTGCCACATATTCCACCTCTTCGCGGCTGCCCATCACCACCGCAACGCGCTGGTGCAGGCTTTCAGGCTGAATATCGAGCATATCCTGCACGGTATTGCCGGCAGCACCGCCGGCCTGTTCCAACACCAAACTCAAAGGGTTGGCTTCATACATCAACCGCAACTTACCAGGTTTGGCCGGGTCGCGCCTATCCTGCGGATACATAAACACACCACCGCGCATGAGAATGCGGTGGATATCAGCTACCATCGAAGCCACCCAACGCATATTGTAGTTTTTGCCGCGCACACCAGCGTCTCCCGCCAGCAGCTCTGCAATATATTGCTGTATAGGCGCAAACCAATGGCGCTGGTTCGACATATTAACCGCAAATTCTTTGGTTTGCTCCGGCACCTGAGGGTTAGCTAAAGTTTGCACGAAACTGCCTGCTTCATCGAGCGTAAATACAAACACCCCGTGTTTCAGGGTAAACACCAGTTGGGTTTGCGGACCGTAAAGTACATAGCCGCTGCCTGCCTGATCACGACCTTTTTGCAGGAAGGATGCGGTTGTCAAAGCGCCTTCAGGTTTGGCAAGAATTGAAAAAATCGTGCCGACTGAAATGTTTACATCAATGTTAGACGAACCATCCAACGGGTCGAACAACACCAAATAGCCGCCGTCTTTGTTGCAGGCCACAAATGTGTTTTCTTCTTCGCTGGCCAAACCAGCCACGGCAGGGTTGGTTTTGAGCGCATCAATCAGCAGCCTGTTGGCAATCACATCAAGTTTTTTCTGCTCTTCGCCCTGTACGTTACCCGTACCTGCTTCGCCGAGAATGCCTGCCAACGCACCTTGGCGCACTTGGCCGTTAATCCGCACGCAGGCAGCTACTATTGTTTCAAGTACACTGCCCAAATCTATGGGCAGATTGTGGGTATTAAGATGTTTTGGAATAAATTGGGACAAGGTAATCATCATTATTTTCACTCCAGTTGGTTTTTCAGACGGCCTAAACCTGCGCAGGCATGCATCAGTTTGCGCTAAAAGTGGCAGAAGCGTGCATACCACCAAGCGTTCTTTCTTGGCATACTTTAGCCGCCTCCACTGCCTGACGGTTAATTCAGAATCACCCTGAATCAGTTTGGGCATGTCGGCAACTGCACCGTTTCTTCCGATTTTTCGCCTCACAAGACGGCAAACGGGTAATCCTATTGATATTTCGGTAATACCCGGTTGCCCAGTCTTACAGATCTGCCCACAGTCGCTACTATTCAAGCTGGTTAGGTGTGATACCTGGGGCTTTCTCGGCATACATGCCAGCCATGTAAAACTCCTACGACTTAGCATTGTCAACCAACCAATGGTTTCACCCAAACTGGATACCATACACTGTACGCTTGAGTTGTTGGAAAAGGTCGGGTTGTTTACACTTTTTATGCCAAGCAGCTTTTGTTTTTTACTGGAATGAAAGTGTAAACAACGCTAGAATTTCCTACACTTGAGTTGTGTTTGAAAATATTTTTACCATACTCGGTTAAATCCAAGAATAATATAACTATTTTTTATACATCTATATTTCTGTAAAACGAAAATCGATACCTCTGAAAAAGTTTATCAAAGCCGTCCGAAGCATTCTATGGCACCATTAACTTGATAGAATCCTGCTACAGGTTTGTGTCGGTGAGGGAGTAGCAGGATTTGGGAGTTGGTAGCAAAAAATAAACTTTCAACAGCATTCAATGAATTGTATGGAAATCTTCAGACTGTCTAAAAATTGTTTTCAACCGATCTGTTTGCATAAAGCGGCTATTATGGCTCTCTATCAGTGGAAGCTGACGTTTGCGCAGGCACTTCTAGTAGGGCTTTGATAGACAAACGCACACGCCCCCTGTCATCCACTTCCAATGCTTTCACATTTACCGTTTGGCCCACCTGAAGATAGTCGCTCACGTTACGTACACGTTCGTGAGCAATTTGACTAATGTGTACCAAACCGTCTTTACCGGGGAGTACGGACACAATGGCGCCGACATTATTGTCGAGCAGCTTAAGCACTGTGCCGGTGTAAACTTTGCCCACTTCCACTTCAACAGTGATTTCCTCGATGCGCTTTTTCGCTGTCTCCCCCGCTTCGGCAGTCGTGGCAGCAATGGTTACCGTACCGTCATCGGCGATATTGATTTCGGTGCCGGTTTCGGCGGTAATGCTGCGGATGGTTTCGCCGCCCTTACCGATAACATCGCGGATTTTATCTTGGTTGATTTTCATTACAAAGAGACGCGGTGCATGGGCAGAGAGTTCCTGCGGACCCTCAACCGCTTCTTTCATCTGCGCGAGAATATGCATACGCGCCTCTTTCGCCTGCTCAAGGGCAATCTGCATAATTTCTTTGGTGATACCTTGGATTTTGATGTCCATTTGTAGTGCGGTTATGCCATTGATAGTGCCTGCAACTTTGAAATCCATATCGCCCAAGTGGTCTTCATCGCCGAGAATATCAGTTAATACGGCAAATTTGTTGTTTTCGAGAATCAGCCCCATGGCAATGCCGGCAACGTGTGCTTTCAGGGGTACGCCGGCCGAGAGCAGGCTTAAGCAGCCGCCGCATACAGAAGCCATGGAAGAGGAACCGTTAGATTCGGTAATTTCGGAAACCACGCGCATGGCGTAGCTGAATTCTTCGGGGGAAGGCAACACCGCCACCAACGCGCGTTTAGCCAAGCGACCATGGCCGATTTCACGGCGTTTAGGCGCACCCATGCGACCCACTTCACCAGTGGAATACGGCGGGAAGTTATAGTGCAGCATAAAGCGGTCTGTGTATTCGCCGCTTAAAGCATCAATTATTTGCTCATCGCGCGAAGTACCCAAAGTGGCAACGGCTAGTGATTGGGTTTCGCCGCGGGTAAATAGAGCAGATCCGTGAGTGCGCGGCAGCACGCCGGTTTGAATATTGATGGGGCGCACGGTACGGGTGTCGCGGCCATCGATACGCGGCTGACCGTTAAGAATCTGACTGCGGACCACATCGGCTTCCAGCTGTTTGAAAATGCCTTTGATTTGATTGGCACACAAAGTGTCGGTTTCTTCACTAATCAATGCTTCTTTTACAGTTGCCCATGCTTCATCAAGCTTGGCCGAACGAGCCTGCTTCTGACGGATTTTAAATGCTTCGGCAATAGTGGCACCTGCAATTTCACGGATTTTTTCTACCAGCGCATTATCGGCTTCAGGGGCTTTCCAATCCCACACCTCGGGGTTCACTTCATCGGCCAGCTCGTTGATGGCGTTAATCACAGCCTGCATCTGCTCGTGACCGTAAACCACTGCGCCCAACATCACATGTTCCGGCAGCTCACGCGCTTCCGATTCCACCATCAGGACAGCTTTCTGCGTACCGGCTACCACCAAATCCATTTGAGAGCGGGCAAGCTGGGCTTTAGTGGGGTTCAACACATAAACATTGTTCACATAGCCGACCCGCGCGGCACCGATGGGGCCGGCGAACGGCACGCCGCTCAAAACCACTGCGGCGGAAGCACCAATCATAGCGGGAATGTCGGAATCGATTTCAGGATCGATCGAAACCACCATTGCTACAACTTGGATATCATGATAAAAACCTTCAGGAAACAATGGGCGGATGGGGCGGTCAATCAAACGGCTGGTAAGGATTTCTTTTTCGCTCTGCTTCCCTTCACGCTTGAAAAAACCACCTGGAATTTTACCTGCTGCGTAGGTGCGCTCAAGATAATCTACAGTAAGTGGAAAGAAATCTTGGCCTTCTTTCACATCTTTATTGGCAGTAACCGCCACCAGCACCACAGTATCGCCCATCGACACTTTTACCGCTGCCGCCGCCTGGCGGGCGATTTCACCGGTTTCGATGGTTACGGTTTGCCCGCCGTATTGGAAAGTTTTAACATACTTGTTAAACATTCTATGCCTTTCAGTTAAGGCCGCCGCCGCTAAAACGCTAATGATGCACACATCTTAACTTATGTGCATGGTTAGGGTTTCAGGCCGGCATTGGCCAAGTTAATTGTGAATATTTTTCAGACGGCTCACAATGCCGCCTGAAAAGTTCAGATTATAGCCAATAAAATTATTTTTTGATACAAAATAGACAACAGTTTTGAATAAGGCTCCACTTTGTTTCGGCTACAAACAAACGCCCCGCAGTTAAACTGCGCCCGAGAAATTTAAACTGTTTAATCAAACAGTTTTCACTCGCCGTAGGCAACCAGCTGCTCGAACAAATCGCGCAGGCGGCCGATATCCGAGCGTGTGCCGATTTCGATACTGCTTAAACGCATGGTCAGCTCGCTGGCCACATCCTGTAGCTTCGGTTCCTGCGTTTTTTCTTGTCCAGCTTCTCGGCCAGTTCGTCCACCTTTTTTGTTTTTATCCGTAATCACTTTGTCTTTGACAACGGCCTAGAACGCTATTTCCCCCCAAAAACCTTATAATGCGGTGCTTTAAACTTTTTTGCTCCACAATGACTTCTCTGCCTCCCCGATACCTTTCTGTTGCACCTATGCTCGATTGGACCGACACCCATTACCGCTACATGGCTCGTCAGATTACCCGCCATACTTGGCTTTACAGTGAAATGACTCATGCCGGTGCCGTTATTCATGGCGATAAAAACCGTTTTTTAAAATTTAATGAAGCTGAGCAGCCGGTTGCGCTCCAATTAGGCGGCAGCGAACCGACAGATTTGGCGTTGGCGGCCAAAGCGGGCGAGGCATACGGCTACAATGAAATCAACCTTAACTGCGGCTGCCCCAGCCCGCGCGTGCAAAAAGGTGCTTTCGGTGCTTGCTTGATGAACGAAACCGCGCTGGTAGCCGACTGCCTCAATGCCATGCAGGATGCGGTGCAGATTCCCGTAACCGTTAAACACCGCATCGGCATCGACCGCCAAAACGAATATGCGGTTGTGCGTGATTTTGTGGGCGCGCTTTCTGTTCAGACGGCCTGCACCACTTTTATCGTCCACGCCCGCAACGCTTGGCTCAACGGCCTTTCTCCGAAAGAAAACCGCGAAGTGCCGCCCTTGAAATACGATTATGTTTACCGCCTCAAACGCGATTTTCCCAACTTGGAAATCATCATCAATGGCGGCATCGCCACCAATGAAGAAATCGCCGCGCACTTGAAACACGTTGATGGTGTGATGGTCGGCCGCGAGGCCTACCACAACCCGATGGTGATGCGCGGATGGGACCGGCTGTTTTACGGCAGCAGTGAAGCGCCCGTCAGCTACGCCGATTTGGTGGAAAAACTGTTCCGCTACAGCAGCTGGTATATCCAATCCGGCAACGGTGCCGCGCTCCGCCACACTGTCCGCCATTATCTCGGCCTGATGCACGGTCTGAACAACGCCCGCATGTGGCGGCGTATACTTTCCGATGTTTCGCTTTTGAAAAACAACAACGGCAGCCTGATTCTCGAGGCGTGGCGGGAAGTGGCAAAAGCCAACGTTTTTTTGGATTAACCGCTTTTTTAACTTTAACACCGGCCATTTTTTACACTGTCCTCACGCCTCGGTATGCCGCTAATACGCTGATAATTGTCAATCACCTGAGAATATGTTATAAATCTTAGGTGGTTTACTCTAAAAATATCGCACCAAGAGGATATATGGCACACAGCACTTTGGCAAACCAGCCTGTTCATATGGATACGGCTGATTTTTTACGACACATCGAAGCGGCTTTCAAACGCATTTTTTCAGACGGCCTCAACCTGATGCACTATCTGCCCGAAAACAAATGGCTCGAGCTCAAACGTGCGGGGCTGCTGCTGCCGTTTTTGGCCGAACGGCACGGCGGTAGGAAAAGTAACCAGTTTGAGATTCAAGAAGTTTTACGCATTGCCGGCCATTACGGTGTGCCTGTTACCTTGCGCACCGGCATTGAAGGCGCACTGGTATTGCAGCCTTTAATCGAATTCGGCAACCCGCAACAAATCGAAACCGGTTTGAAGCTGGTTTTTGAAGGAGAAGGCGGAGGTTTGGCCGTCACCGAACCTGAAACTTCCGGCTCGGCCATTGCGCGCGAAATGCAGTCTTATTATGAATACGTGGATAATGATACCGTTTATGTGCGTGCCGCCAAATATTGGCAGGGCAATTCGCAAAGCGATTTTCTGCTGGTGGCCGCCAAAGAGCGCAAAAACGGCAAATTATCGAAAACCATCAATCTGCTGTTGGTGCCCAAACAATATATCCGTTACGAAACCCTAGCATCCGAAGGTTTGCGCGCAGTACGCTATGCCATCAACCGTATTGATGCAGCCATCCCCTCCGCTTGCCTGATGAAGCTGTCGGAAAATGAAGCCGCCGGACTGCGCGCCTTTCAAAACATCTTTATCCGCAGCCGCCTGCAATTGGTAGGAATGACCCACGGCATAATGGAATACATTCTCGAAAACCTGCGCCGCTTCGTGGTGAACAACATTAAATTTGTTGATCACGAACGCCGCCAAATCATGAAGCACCATGCCGTTTCACAACTACTCTATCGCTTTACCTGTCGCCATGTTGCGCCAAACCAAGCCGTTGCCCACCAACTGATGGAAGCCAACATCATCAAAACGCTGGCCACCGAATACACCTACAGCGCAGCGCAGATTCTGCAGAAACTGCTCGGTGCCAAAGGTTTCGAGTGCGGCCACCCTGCCAGCAACATCGCCATCGACATACGCCCCTTTACCATTTTCGAAGGGCCCAACGATATGCTGTATGCCGAAATCTACGACCAATTCGTCCGCGCCACCCATCAGGAAAAAGCGCAAGGCGTGAAACCCGACAAAAACCAAACCCTGCTGCAACGCCTGCTGTCGGATCACCGCTTTGCCGCCGTGCGCCTGTCCGATCGCGCCAAAGTGCCCGCCGACATTTCCGCTTTCCTGCAACAACACCGTTTGGGCGAAGCCAACCCCGCCGCAAAAGTGTTTCTCGGCAAAATCACCGCACGGCTGTTTATGTGGGCGCAGTCCGACAGCCAAGATGCCGACACCCTGCTGCTGACCGATATACGCAAAGACATGCTGGACTGCGGGGAACTTAGCTGATAAAACTCAACCCAAGCACTCCGCAAACCTCGGCTGTTTTTTATAGTGAATCAAAATGGCAACACTCCCGGCCGCAAACACTCAAAACCATAGTGCCAAACCAGATAACGCTAAAACACTCTTGCCATAACCAAAAGCCATCTGAAAAATTTTCAGATGGCCTTTCGATAGCGGGCAGGTAAATCAGCCCAAATGCACCTCGATATTGTCGATCAGGCGTGTAGCGCCCAAACGCGCGGCAGCGAGTATCACCAGATGGTTATCGCCCGCGTGGGCAACGCTCAAATCATCGGCGCGGCGCACTTCGATATAGTCCACCACCCAACCGGCTGCACTAAGGCGCTGCGCGGCAGCCTGCTCAAGCACGGCATAAGCAAGATTACCGCTGCGGACGGCATCGGCGATGGTACACAGCTCGCGGTAGAGGCGCGGGGCTTCGGCGCGCTCCTGCCCGTTTAGATATTGGTTGCGGCTCGAAAGAGCCAGGCCGTCTGAAGCGCGGCCGGTATCCACCGGCACAATGTCGATGTTGATGTTGAGGTCTTCCACCAGGCCTTTGATTACCGCCAGCTGCTGATAGTCTTTTTTGCCGAAACAGGCCGCATCGGGCTGCACGATATTGAACAACTTGGCCACCACGGTGGCCACACCGCGGAAATGGCCGGGGCGGAATTTGCCGCACAACTCGTTTTGCAGGTTGGGCGGTTCGATGTTGTAACGCTGCTCCACATTCGGATACAGTTCTTTTTCATCGGGCGCAAACACCACCGCCACGCCTTCATCGGCCAGCTTGGCCGCATCCTGCTGCAAGGTGCGCGGATACCGGTCGAAATCTTCGCCTTGGCCGAATTGCAAGCGGTTGACGAAAATGCTCACCACCACGTTATCGGCACGCCGCCGGGCTTCGCGCACCAATGCCAAATGGCCTTCGTGCAGATTGCCCATAGTCGGTACAAAAGCCACCGTTCCGGCAGCCCTGCGCCACGCGCGCAACCCGTGAATCGTGTGGATAATTTGCATAGGGTTTTTCCTGAAAGGTTTTTCAGACGGCCTATAGCGGACAATTCAGCCCGCCACGGCATTACTGCGCCTTTACCCGATAAAGAGCGGTTGTGCAGGCCGCCGAAGGTTTCATACGCTTTTCACTGCCTGCCGCCCGGTATCGAAGTAGATTTTATCCGCCACACCATAATCTCAAACAGGCCGTCTGAAAAATTAAAACGAATGTTCGGGTGCAGGGAAGGTTTTATTTTTCACCGCCGCCACATAAGCCGCCACGGCCGCCTGAATACTGGTTTGCCCTTCCATAAAGTTTTTCACGAAACGGGCAGTTTTACCGGGGAACACGCCCAGCATATCGTGCATCACCAGCACCTGCCCGTCACAATCCACGCCGGCGCCGATGCCGATGGTGGGGCAGCGCACACTTTGCGTTACCTGCCTGCCCAATTCTGCGGGCACGCATTCCATCAGAATCAGCGCGGCACCGGCCTTGTCGTGCGCGGCAGCATCGTTGAGCAGGGCTTGGGCTTTGCTGCCTTTTCCCTGCACTTTATAGCCGCCGAAGGCGTGCACCGACTGCGGCGTGAGGCCGATATGGGCGCACACGGGAATACCGCGCAACTGTAAAAACTCAGTGGTTTCGGCCATCCACACCCCGCCTTCGAGCTTAACCATATGCGCGCCGGCGGCCATCAGTTCGGCAGCGGCAGCAAATGCCTGCTCTTTGCTCTGCTGATAAGCACCAAACGGCAAATCACTGATAATCATAGAATTTTTTGCACCACGCGCCACTGCAGCAGTGTGATAGCACATATCGCCGAGGCTAACGGGCAAAGTGGATTGCTGCCCCTGCACGGTCATGCCGAGCGAATCGCCCACCAGCAGCACATCCACGCCGGCCTGATCCATCAGCGTGGCAAAGCTTGCTTCGTAGGCGGTGAGCATGGCAATTTTCTCGCCCTCGGCTTTCATTTTTTGCAGGGTATTGACGGTAATCATGTTTCAGACGGCCTCTTTAGGTTAAAACGGGGCACATATTATGGGCTTTTTCCGACAAATTGCAACCGAAGCGAAACAGCCCGGCCGCCGGGGTCGGGCTGTTCCAATATGCTACGCCAAAATTCAAACCGAATCAATTAAGCTGTTGTTATCAAAATAAAAACATACCAGCATCAGAATATAGGCCGCCCTGATTCCGCGAATATTCCAGGCCGTCTGAAAACCGCTTGGGCAAATTTTGCCGCCCTGCCCTGTTTCTTTCTATAAAACGGTACCGGCACAAGCCCGAGTATGGCAATGCCCGTGTTTGAATGTGCAAGCAGGCAAGCCTTTGTTTTCTAATTTATTGCGCCAGCCCTGCCACGCATTGTTTGTCGCGCGCTTCAAAGGCTTGCGTGCCGCCGAGCAGTTCGAGCTGCTCCTGCGGGCTGATTTTGCCGAACGACTGGATTTGCTTTTCGCTCAATTTTTCCAATGGTTCGTTCCACATACAGACGCAGTAGCTTTCGATAAGCTGTTCCGATTTTCCCTCCAGGCCGGCGGCTTTCAGGTCGGCCTGCCATTTTTCGGAAAACGGCACGTTTTTCACGCAAGAATCCACAACCGCCTGCTTGGCTTTGGGCTTTGACAGCGCGCAATTGGAAAGTAGGCCGAAGCCGGCAAACAGGGCAAGCACCACAAACGCCCAAATGCGTATGGTGCGGATTTTGGCGCGGGCTTTGCGGCGCAGCTCGTCCGGCGCAGGATCGGGTGCCGTGGGTTTATCCGTTGCAGCCATGCAGGCTCTCCATGCGGATCATCACCACCGGCGCATACACCACATCAAGCGATTCGATGGCGGCAATGGCAGATTTGATGTGTTTCTCTACCGTACTGTGGGTCAGAATCACGATTTCGGCCAGGCTGCCGTTGAATACGCCTTTTTGAATCAATGCCTCGATGGAAACATTTTCTTCGGCCAGCAGGTTGGCAATTTGGCCGAGTACGCCCGGCTGGTCTTCGGCCTGAACACGCAGATAATAACTGCTGGTGATTTCGTCCATCGGCAGCATGGGCTGCGCTTTGACCCGGCCGGGCTGGAAGGCCAAATGCGGCACACGGTTGCCGGGGTCGGCAGTAATCAGGCGGCAGATGTCGATGATGTCAGCCACCACCGCACTGGCAGTCGGCAGCGCGCCGGCACCTGCACCGTAATACAGGGTTTCGCCCACCATATCGGCATCAACGCGCACAGCGTTCATCACGCCGTTTACATTGGCCAGCAGGCGGCATTCGGGAACCAGGGTGGGATGAACGCGCAATTCCACGCCTTTGGCGGTTTTGCGGGTGATGCCCAAAAGTTTCACGCGGTAGCCCAGCTCTTCGGCGTATTTGATGTCGCGGCTGTCGAGCTTGCTGATGCCTTCTAGATAACAGGCGTTGAAGTTGAGGGGTGTGCCGAACGCCAGCGCGCTCATAATGGTGATTTTGTGGCCGGCATCGTGGCCTTCGATGTCGAAAGTCGGATCGGCTTCGGCATAGCCCAATTCCTGCGCCTGTTTCAACACTTCGGCAAACGCGCTGCCTTTTTCGCGCATTTCGGTGAGAATAAAGTTGCTGGTGCCGTTGATAATACCTGCAATCGATTGGATATGGTTGGCCGCCAAGCCTTCGCGCAGGGCTTTGATAATCGGAATACCGCCCGCAACAGCCGCTTCAAACTGCACCATCACGTTTTTCTGCCCGGCCAGCAAGAAAATTTCGTTGCCATATTCGGCCAACAGTTTTTTATTGGCGGTAACAATGTGTTTGCCGTTTTCAATGGCTTTGAGCACCGCGTCTTTGGCGGCACCCGTGCCGCCGAACAGCTCCACCACCACATCAACATCAGCGCGCCGCACCAGCTCGGACGGCTCTTTCACAAAAGCAGCAGCAGGGCAGAGGGCACGGGCTTTTTCTTCACTCGAATCGCATACGGCCGAAATACAGACCTCGCGCCCCAGGCGGCGGCTGATTTCTGCGGCGTTATCCTGCAGCACGCGGACAGTGCCGCCGCCCACCGTGCCCAAACCCAAAATCCCGATATTCACTGGCTTCATTCTGTCTCCTTAAGCCGTTGTATGTTAGTATTCTGCAAAGTGCCGATAGTTGGCGCAAAGGCCGTAATCCTACCTGAAAACGGCTTTTTCTGCATCTTTATTAACGGATTGGAGCCGCTTGTGCTGATCGAAGAAACCCGCCCCGAAGGGCAGGATGCGGTAACGGCTTATACGCCGGGCAGAATCGAAATTAACGGGCAGGCCTATACGCAGGCTGTGGTGCTGGCCGGCAGACACATCGGCAGCCCTGCCCCAACCGACCCCGCCAACCTGACGGCAGAAGATTTTTTTCAGACGGCCGAAAAATGCGGCGGCCTTCCCGAAGTGATTTTGGTAGGCACGGGCGGCAAACAGGTGTTTCTGCACCCGAAAACTGCCACCCGTTTGGCTGCCGAGGGCGTGGGTTTGGAATGCATGCCCACCGCCTCCGCCTGCCGCACCCTTCTGATTCTGCAAAGCGAAGGCCGCAAAGTGTGGGCTTGGCTGTGGCCTTGAACGGGATGGGGGCTTTTCAGACGGCCGTGCGGTGAAAATATCAAGCCGCCTTCAAACCAATTCGCCAAAGCCTGATAAAAACAATGATATGCCAAAATATTGCAGACCGTGCAGGCGTACCGCAAGACAAACCGATGCCGTCATTATTTTAAGGGGCTGGAGTAGATTAGCCCTAAACACCACACCAAAGCCGCAAAGTTTTTAACTGCTGCTTTGGTGTCCCGAAGTTAAAACGAAACTCACATTCTTTCAAGAACAGAGGAAAAGATTTTCGGTCGATTCCGTTGTATTTGCGCAAGACACGTTTCGCCTGATTCCAAAAATTCTCAATGCCGTTGATATGGTTGTGTCGGTCGGCAAAC
>NZ_JADGLG010000058.1:0-14015 GCF_015235335.1 Neisseria sp. 19428wB4_WF04 | reverse complement strand
GTGTTTGTCAACAGGCGCGGGCAGCCGGTTTGCGACATACAGAAGCCGTGGAAAAAGGCGTTGGAAGCGGTCGGTATCGAAGATTTCCGCTGGCACGACCTGCGCCACACATGGGCAAGCTGGCTGGTTCAGACCGGTGTTCTGCTCGCTGCTTTGCAGGAAATGGGCGGATGGGAGAGCGTGAGCATGGTGCAGCAGTATGCCCATCTTGCGCCCGAACACCTGCACAGACATGCTGCATTATTGGACGGTGTCGGCCTGAATCATGGCACAAATTTGGCACACCACAAAATAGGCGGCAGCAAAGAAAAAAGCCTAAACACTTGTTTAGGCTTGGAAAATTTGGTGGGTCGTGAAGGATTCGAACCTTCGACCAACGGATTAAAAGTCCGCTGCTCTACCAGCTGAGCTAACGACCCGGAAGAGTGCGCATAATATGAAAACTATACCGTATTGTCAATAGCTGCATCTCATCATTTGATAAGTATGAGTTTAGAAGATTTCTCTCCAGCTGATGCGTCGTATGCCGCAGTTGCGGCCATCGACTGCAAAACTATTACCGCTACCTTTCACAATAAAATGGTCGCCTTTGCCGGTAAAGCATTGGTTCCTAGGGATGGGGTTGTTTGTGCTTAACAGGCCATCGGTTCCTGAGCCGCCATTATCGCCGTCAAGTGTAACAGGGGTGTTGGCGGCATGTTGGGCTGTGTTAACGTAAGTGGTGCCGTCAATACCGCTGTGCATTTGCCCGTTTGCAAAAAAGCCGTTGTTCAAAATGGGCGTGCCGTCTTGCTTCAAGTATCGGATATGTGCATGGGCCTTTGACAGTGCGCCGCCGGTGTCGGCATGCATAATGAGATCCCAGTTGCTGCTTTCCGTTTTGGTTTCAGTAGTTTCGGGAATACATACATCGTCTGTCGAATTAATAGTTTGGGTGGTTTTGTAAATGCGGGTATTTACAAACGCGCTGCGCAAAATCATAGTGGGTTTTACAACAACACGTTCGCCGTCGGTTGCGCCTAAATCGATTTTCCAGCCTTTATGTTCAGGCTTTATCAGGTTGTTTGTTAAAAAGCGGTATTGTTTACCTTCAATCGTTTTTGCAGTTAATGTTTGTTGTAACAAATCGCCGGCAGTTGCTACTGCTTTTGTTGTGGCAGTATTTGTTTCAGACGGGGTCAAATCATCGAAAATGCCGAAAATTGCCTGCTGGGCTTTGCTGGCGGCATCGCTTTGGTATATGTCGCTGCCCGTTCCGAAAATGACTACATATTTATTGAGAGATTGGCGGGAAACGGCAGGGGCGGCGGTAATCGGTTGGGATGCCGAACCGGCGTAGATACGTTCAACTTTCCAGTTGCCGGGTTTTTCTCCGCGCAGATCAAAGCGGTACATATTGCCGCCGTAATCGCCTGCATAGGCCACATCGGTAATGCCATCGAAATCGGTGTCCAACAGGGTGGGGCTGGATAATCCGCCTACGCCGTTTGGAACTGGGATTTTCTTGATCAGATCGCCTGCCTTGGCTCCTTTTACTTCTCCCGTTGCGGCTTCCTGTCCCAGTAAATCGTAAACATAGAGGGCGGTTTCGTTGGCAGCATCATTGATATCCTGTTTGCGGTAGCCGCTGGCAAGAAATGCTGCATAGCGTACATTTTCAGAGATTTTTACGGCCTCTCGGCTGCCTGCGGCGGGGCGTTGGATAGAAATGCGGCCGATTTGCGGCGTACCGATGGTGTAGCCCAATGTATTGTTTGCGCCTTTTTCAGTTTCAAATAAAGGCACTTGGGTGTTCCAGCTTCTGTCGGCGGCATTCAAGCCGATTGCCGTGCCGCTTTTGCGGTTGGTTCCGCCGACATTCAACGCATAAGCACCGCGCCCGCCCTGACCCATGGCACCAAACATGACTGTTTGCTGGCCTTTAACCTCACCTGCGGGGGCAGGCGTTTGGCGCACGACAAATCCGCCGTTAACCATATAGCGGTGCGGGGTGGACGCTCCATAGCCTTCAACGGCGAGTTCTTTCAGAGTCTTGCCCAAAGTTTCACCGCCGTTGCCGCTGTCGCGTTCCATCCCCGCAGGGATGTAGCTGAGTTTCAGGCTATACGGGTGGTTGGCATCGCTGCTGCTTTGAAACAGATGCACCATGCCGTCGTTGGCGGCAGTTAATAAAAATTCTTGGCGGCCATTAACGGTTTTACCGATAGTGGCGATGCCGCTGTCTAAAATATCGCCCAAATCGCGCTTGCCGCTCACCGGATTGCCTGAATTATCAAAATTGCGGTCACGATAGGTTTGGCTGTATCGATTGTTGGCAGCCTCGGCCTTAATCACGGAATCGGCCTTGTTTCCGCGTACGGTCCACGGTATCAGCGCGTTTTTCCATTCGTCTGCTGTAGTGCTTGAAATACCGAAATCCGTATTACTGCCGTTAAGCGTATCTGCCCAAAAAACACCGTTGGGCGTTCCCGTGTTGATAAGCGTTTTGCGCCCGGCAAAAGAGGGCAGTTTAAAGCTGTTTTTAAATGACCCGTCTTGTGCCAGTTCATAGAAACGCAATTGACTGCTCCATGTTTGCGGATCGACATATACCGACAGAGCCGCTCTCGGTTCTTTATCGGTTCCGTTGCCTGTTACGGCAGGGGCAGCCGTGCCGACGCTTTCTTGTGAATTATTCTGGTTGTTGTGCTCAATGTTGTCGAAGATTTCGCCGATTGCATTAACCAGTTCGTCTGCATTTCGGGCATTGAAAAATATTTTATCCGTAGGTTTGCGGGTCGTGCTTCCGGCTGCACCTTTTTTAAGGTATTCCTTGCCGGCATCAGTTAATCCCTCGCCAAAACCGATAGTGAATGTTTCTGCGATTTGTTTTGCATACTGGCTTTGCCCATCAGAGCCTTTGGGATCTGCGGGATCTCCGTTCCAACTTTTGCCTGTGTTGTCTGTGCCGCTTGTTTTAAAATCTTTGGTGGCCAAAGTTTGGCTGAAAAATGACAGTCCTGTGTTTCTATCCCAAAAAGAATGGAAATTTCCATCTATTTTGCTGACACATTGCCCTACGGCAGGAGGCCGGCCAAAATAATCATCGCCGGAAAAATTGAAAATTAAGGAATTGGTCCATGAACAGCTTAAATTTGCATCGCCGTCGGACATCAGCAGAATAAAGTTTTTTTGACACCTGTATCGGGTATTGTTTCTGACAACTTTCGACAGCTCGTAAAACCGACGTGTTGTGGGCGTCCCGCCCTTAGATGACATTTTATTGATTGTTTTAATAACGGATTGCCAATCATCGGTATAGGCAGACATATTTACCGAGTTGTTATTGTTCAGAGTCTGTATGTTCCAATTGATTTGCGATTGGTATTTGCCGACGACGGAAGTCAAGGCCTCTTTTGCAATAGACATACGGCTGCGTTCGGGCCAAACTGCCGGTGATTGCACGTTGCGGGGAGGGTACTCCATACTGCCCGAGTCATCGACAAACAGCATGACATTCGGCTTTACCTTGCCCGCTCCGCCTCGAATTTCGGTTTTGTTTTGAAGACGGATGGGCGTATCGGCAAAATTTGCAGATGCCGTTCCGGTTGCCAATAATGCAAAAGCCGAAGATAAGCTGTAAATCATCGGGCGAACTGTTGTGCAGAATCGCAAAGGTGTTTTTTTCATAATGTGCAGTCTTTCATAATCGTCCGAAAAAGCTTGAACAGCTGATGCGGGATACTGAATGTAATTTTTGTATGGAAATGCGAGTGATTTTATCATGCCGATTGGTTTTTTTGCATTTTTTAGAGCAGAGAGAGGCATGAAATTCTCTTAAAATGCAACAGATTGACAAGATACTGTCAATCTGTTTTTGAAACGGCGGGTGCGCTTGCCGGCCGGCAACGTTTTATTTCTGCTTGAGCCCGTGCGTCATTTCGCTTAAAATATCTTGCTTCTACAGCATAGAGTTATGCCCTGAAAGGCACGTAACACGGTTTTTAAAAACCGTGCGGCGTGTTTTTTTTTAGCCGGATTCTTTCAGACGGCCTTGTGCTGCTTCATAACCCGGCCCTCACAGGATACCCATCATGACCACACCCGCAATTTTAGTGCTCGCCGACGGCAGCGTGTTTCACGGCACCTCGGTGGGATTTCACGGCACGACTTCCGGCGAAGTGGTGTTCAACACTTCGATGACCGGTTATCAGGAAATCCTCACCGACCCCTCTTACTGCAAGCAAATCGTTACCCTCACTTATCCGCACACCGGTAACACCGGCACCAACGGCGAAGACACGGAAAGCCGCGCCGTGTATGCCGCCGGCCTGATTGTCCGCGACCTGCCGCTCCTTCACAGCAATTTCCGCAGCAGCGAAAGTTTGCAGGAATACCTGGTGCGCAACCGCACTGTGGCGATTGCCGATATCGACACCCGCCGCCTCACCCGCATTCTGCGCGACAAAGGCGCACAGGCCGGCGCGATTTTAACCGGCGCCGATGCCGCCGAAGAAAAGGCGCACAAACTGATTGCCGAGTTCGGCAGCATGGTGGGCAAAGATTTGGCCAAAGAAGTGAGCTGCACCGAGCCTTATGAATGGCGCGAAGGCATGTGGCAGCTCGGCAGGGGCTTTGTGAGGCCGTCTGAACAGCCTTACCACGTTGTTGCCTACGATTTCGGCATCAAAACCACCATTCTGCGCATGCTGGCGGAACGCGGCTGCCGCGTAACCGTGGTGCCGGCGCAAACCCCTGCCGCCGATGTATTGGCTTTAAACCCCGATGGTGTGTTTCTCTCCAACGGCCCGGGCGACCCCGAGCCTTGCAGTTACGCGATTGATGCCGTGAAAACATTGCTGGCAAGCAAAAAACCGCTGTTCGGCATCTGCCTGGGCCATCAATTGTTGGGGCTGGCGGTGGGCGGCAAAACCCGCAAAATGGCATTCGGCCATCATGGCGCCAACCACCCGGTGCAGGATTTGGCCGGCGGCAAAGTGATGATTACCAGCCAAAACCACGGCTTTGAAGTGGATGCCGAGAGCCTGCCGGCGCACGTTAAAGTAACCCACCGCTCGCTGTTTGACGGTTCGCTGCAAGGCATCGAGCTGGCCGGTCAGGCCGCGTTCAGCTTCCAAGGCCACCCCGAAGCCGGCCCCGGCCCGCACGATGTGGCTTATCTGTTCGATAAATTTATCGACAACATGAAAGCCGCCAAAACCGCCTGATACCGCCCCGGCGGCAACAGATTGGACGATAACAGGCAGCGGCGGAATTTTTAAATTAGAGCAGAGAGGGGCGGATTCAGGCTATACCTGAAAAACCTGCCGAACCCGGCCGTTTCGCGCAGCAGCGCAACCGCCGCACAGTCTGCGGCTCTTGCCGCCCTACCCGGCCCAACCCGCAATACGGCAGCTTTTACGGCTGCATTTTCCAAACCCGATTTTCAGAAAGTTTTTATCATGCGTTTGCTTTTAGCCATTATCTTGCCGTGGTTGCAGTTTTTCACCATCGGCCGCCCCTTTGCCGGCATCATCTGCCTGATTCTGCAACTGACTGTAATCGGCTGGGTGCCTGCCGCCATCTGGTCGGTTTACGCGCTGAGCCAATACAAAACCGATCAGAAAATCCGCGCCGCCGTCAGCCAAGGCCGTCTGAAAGCATAACACTCGGGCTGTCTGAAAGAAGCATATTGCAGACGGCGTTTGCCGGCAGAAACACGGGGGCTGTGTGGGGTGCGCTTCGGCAGACAGGCTGCAATAAGGCCGTATAATCTTAATCCCGCTTTCAGAAATCCCGCTTTCAGACGGCCTCGAAAGAAAACACCGGCACTGCCGGTGCAGTATAGAACAGCACGGCGGCTGCAGAGCCTGTATGCGCCGCCCCGGTAAATAAATACGGTGAAATCATGAACATTACCGCGCTTGATCGTTTGGTGCTGACGGTAGCGGATATTCCGCGCAGCATCGCGTTTTACACGCAAGTGTTGGGTATGCGGGAAACCACTTTCGGCGAAGGCCGCAAAGCGCTGTTGTTCGGCCGCCAGAAAATCAACCTGCACTGGCTCGGTGCCGAAATACCGCCCCATGCGCAAAACGCCGGCTGTGGCACGGCAGATTTGTGTTTGCTCACCGACACCCCGCTGGATCAGGTGCTGGCGGAGCTTCGGGCGCACGGCATCGAAACCTTAAGCGGCATTGTTCCCCGCACGGGCGCAGCCGGCGCAATCGAATCGGTTTATCTGCGCGACCCGGACGGCAATCTGCTGGAAATCAGCCGCTATATTTGAACGGATATTTTCATACGGCTCCGCCCGATACAGGCCGTCTGAAAGGCAAAAAACAAAACAAACAATAAAAAATTTAAAATCAGAGAATAATCATGCCGTTTAACGACAAGCAAATCCGCATTTTATCCATCGTTGCTACCATGATGGCGGTGGGTATATTGCCTACATTCCGCAGATCCAAATGAATCTGGCCGGCCAGAAAGGCACATGGCTGCAACCTTTGGTGGCTGCCGTCAATTGCACCTTGTGGGTGGTTTACGCCCTGTTTAAAAAAACCGCGATATTCCCGTGGCGCCGGTCAACGCGCCCGGCATTGTTCTCGGCCTGGCCACCTTTGCCACCAGCTTTTAACGCGCAGCCGTTGCGCTTTGATACGGCAGCCTGCGGCCGTCTGAATGATTGCCGGACACCATATAAAACCCGACTGAATATATTCCGTGAGAAAGTAAAATCATGCCCAAACGTACCGACCTGAAATCCATCTTAATCATTGGCGCCGGCCCCATCGTGATCGGCCAGGCTTGTGAGTTTGACTATTCCGGCGCGCAGGCGTGCAAGGCTTTGCGCGAAGAGGGCTATAAAGTCATTCTCGTCAATTCCAACCCCGCCACGATTATGACCGACCCCGATATGGCCGATGTTACCTATATAGAGCCGATTATGTGGCAGACCGTGGAAAAGATTATCGCCAAAGAACGTCCCGATGCGGTGCTGCCGACCATGGGCGGCCAAACCGCACTCAACTGCGCGCTCGATTTGGCGCGCAACGGCGTGCTGGCGAAGTATAACGTTGAATTAATCGGCGCCACCGAAGATGCCATCGACAAAGCCGAAGACCGCGGCCGCTTTAAAGAAGCCATGGAGAAAATCGGCCTGAACACGCCGAAATCGTTTGTCTGCCACACCATGAACGAAGCATTGGCCGCACAGGAGCAGGTAGGCTTTCCCACCCTTATCCGCCCCTCTTTCACCATGGGCGGATCGGGCGGCGGCATTGCCTATAACAAAGACGAATTTACCGCCATTTGCGAACGCGGTTTCGATGCCTCGCCCACACACGAGCTGCTGATCGAGCAGTCGGTGCTGGGCTGGAAAGAGTATGAAATGGAAGTGGTGCGCGACAAAAACGACAACTGCATCATTATCTGCTCGATCGAAAACTTCGACCCGATGGGCGTGCACACCGGCGATTCGATTACCGTTGCACCCGCGCAAACGCTCACCGACAAAGAATACCAAATCATGCGCAACGCCAGCCTGGCGGTGTTGCGCGAAATCGGCGTGGACACGGGCGGCTCCAACGTTCAGTTTGCCGTCAATCCCGCCAACGGCGAAATGATTGTGATCGAGATGAACCCGCGCGTGTCGCGCTCTTCCGCGCTGGCCTCCAAGGCCACAGGCTTTCCGATTGCGAAAGTGGCGGCCAAACTGGCGGTGGGTTTCACTTTGGACGAATTGCGCAACGACATCACCGGCGGGCGGACACCCGCATCGTTCGAGCCTGCGATTGACTATGTGGTAACGAAAATCCCGCGTTTCGCCTTTGAAAAATTCCCCGCCGCCGATGACCGCCTGACCACACAGATGAAATCGGTGGGCGAAGTGATGGCGATGGGGCGCACTCTTCAGGAATCGATGCACAAAGCCCTGCGCGGTTTGGAAACCGGCCTGTGCGGCCTCAATCCGAAAACCGATAACCAAGACGAAATCCGCCGCGAGCTGGCCAACCCCGGCCCCGAACGCATTCTCTATGTGGCCGATGCCTTCCGCGCCGGTTTCAGCAGAGAAGAAATCCACCAAATCTGCGCAATTGACCCGTGGTTTCTGGCACAGATTGAAGATTTGGTTCAAGAAGAACAGAAAATTTCAGACGGCCGCCTGAACGGTCTGGACTACCCCACCCTGCGCCGTCTGAAACGCAAAGGCTTTTCCGACAAGCGTTTGGCGCAACTGTTGGGCGTGGGCGAAACAGAAGTGCGCAAACACCGCTATGATTTGAATCTGCACCCGGTTTACAAACGGGTGGACACCTGTGCGGCCGAATTTGCCACCGACACCGCCTATCTCTATTCCACTTATGAAGAAGAATGCGAAGCCCGGCCGTCTGAAAACAGAAAAGTGATGATACTCGGCGGCGGTCCCAACCGCATCGGCCAAGGCATCGAGTTTGATTATTGCTGCGTACACGCCGCCCTGGCATTGCGCGAATCAGGCTTTGAAACCATTATGGTGAACTGCAACCCCGAAACCGTGTCCACCGACTTCGACACCAGCGACCGTCTCTATTTCGAGCCGCTCACCTTAGAAGACGTGCTCGAAATCGTGCGCACCGAAAACCCGTGGGGCGTGATTGTGCATTACGGCGGCCAAACCCCGCTGAAACTCGCCAACGCACTGGTGGAAAACGGCGTCAACATCATCGGCACTTCGGCCGACTCCATCGATGCCGCCGAAGACCGCGAACGCTTCCAACAAGCGCTCAACAACCTCGGCCTGCGCCAACCGCCCAACCGCACCGCGCGCACCGAAGAAGAAGCCCTGGTGTCGGCCGAAGAAATCGGCTACCCGCTGGTGGTGCGCCCGTCTTATGTGTTGGGCGGCCGCGCCATGCAGGTGGTACACACCCAAGAACAACTCAAAACCTATATGCGCGAAGCCGTACAGGTTTCCGAAGACAGCCCCGTATTGCTCGATTTCTTTTTGAACAACGCCATCGAAGTAGATGTGGACTGCGTTTCAGACGGCCGCGATGTGGTAATCGGCGGCATCATGCAGCATGTGGAACAGGCCGGCATCCACTCCGGCGATTCCGGCTGCTCGCTGCCGCCGTATTCCCTAAGCGAAGACATACAAAACGAAATCCGCCGGCAAACCAAAGCAATGGCCTATGCACTGAACGTGGTCGGCCTGATGAACGTGCAGTTTGCCGTACAAGACGGCATCGTGTTCGTACTCGAAGTGAACCCGCGCGCATCACGCACCGTGCCGTTTGTGTCGAAAGCCACCTCCGTGCCGCTGGCCAAAGTGGGCGCACGCGCAATGGCCGGCATCAGTCTGAAAGAGCAAGGCATTGAAAAAGAAGTGGTTCCCGACTTTTACGCCGTGAAAGAAGCCGTGTTCCCGTTTATCAAATTCCCCGGCGTAGATACCATTCTCGGCCCCGAAATGCGTTCCACCGGCGAAGTGATGGGCGTGGGTGCCACCTTCAGCGAAGCCTATCTGAAATCACAACTGGGTGCCGGCGAGCGCCTGCCCGAAAGCGGCAAAGTGTTTCTTGCCGTGCGCAACGAAGACAAACCGCTGGTAGTGCAAACCGCGAAAAACTTCCAACAACTCGGCTACAGCGTGGTTGCCACACGCGGCACGGCAACCTATCTGAAAGAAAACGGCGTGGCAGATGTAGCCGTGGTAAACAAAGTACGCGAAGGCCGCCCGCATATTGTGGATGCCATCAAAAACAGTGAAATCGCCGTGGTGGTAAACACCGTGAGCAGCGATGCACAATCGGTGGCCGACAGCCACAGCATCCGCCGCACCGCACTCACCCAACGCATACCGCAATACACCACCATCGCCGGCGGCGAAGCCATGAGCGAAGGCGCCAAAAGCATCAATACACTGGGCGTATACAGCCTACAGGAGCTACACGAGCAGCTGAAGAAGTAATCAGACAACAGCCGAACTTACCGCAGCCAAACGCCAGAAAGGCCGTTTGAAATGCTGAACAGCACCTTTGAAAGTTAAACACTTCCTCCAATTTTAAAAGGTGCTGTTTTCTTATGTTCAAATATACACCCAACTTCAAATACCAAGCCGCACCCTATTATCACCAAGTGCACAGCCAACAGCGCACCAAATGGTACTTCAACGTCTCACGCACACATCTACGCCGTTGGATAGCCGCTTATCGGCAAGGCGGTATCGCCGCACTTCAACACCTACAGGCTGCCTCTATGAAGACTAAATGCAAAAACCCGTTTATCACCGATAAACCCGAGCACAACTGATTGAAGAGTTGGGGTACATGAGGGTGTAGAACGACTGCCTAAAACACATGAAAACCCTCAATGAAAAGGAGGGTACGCTGCCAAAGCTACCAAACCGTTTAAACGTTGAGAGCGGAACACCCGCTGAAATATCTGACGCACAGTGCCTACATTCCCAAAAGCAGCTTTCATTACCCTATCGGCAAAGCCGATCCCGATGCAGCGACCAAAAACCGCAGTGAGTGAAGCCTATCGCCGACACAAAGGCCGCCCGGGTCATCGGCAAATTGCTGCAGTATTGTCGCGGAATAAAAAGAAAGTGCAGCGCATTATGGGTTTATTGAAACCAAAAGCTAAAGGCCGCAGCAAAAAATCCTACCGCCTGCAGGCAATAGGAAAGAAGGCTTCGGACAATATTCCCAATCGTGAATTTACTGCCGACAAACCGGCAGATAAATGGCGGATCAATGTTACGGAGTTCAAATGCACAGACGGGAAACTGTATTTATCGCCGATATTGGATGTGTTTAATCGAGAGATTGCGGCCTATTGTTTAGGCCGCAGAGCGGACAGTAAAATGGTAACGCGAATGCCGGGAAAAGCATTTAGTCGTCTGAAAGGCAAAACCCTGCTATTGCATTCCGCCCGGGGTGTGCCGTACCGGACAAATGCTGATCGGGTAAAACCGGCTGGGAAAGGAATGGTGCAAAGCATGTCGCGAAAAGGCAATAGTTGGGACAATGCGCCGATGGAGGGTTGCTTCGGTATACTGAAAACGGAAAGCTTCTATAAAGAAGGCGCACTATCAGTGGCGTAACTGGCAATTGTAATAGATGATTACATACATTACTACAATCATGAACGGATTAGTTTAAACTTAAAAAAAGCCGGGTTCTGTCGGCTACAGAATCCGGCTTGAAAAGGCTGTTTGAGAAAGATTCTTAACTTATCTAAGTATTGGGGGACAGTTCACCCGTTTTCAAACGGCCTTTGCTGCATTCAATGCCGAAGCAGTGGGTTTAACCCACCTTATCCCCCGGCTGCGCGCCTTCGTGTACATCGAGCAGCCGCAGTTTGCCGTCTGTGCCGGCGGCGGAAAGAATCATGCCTTCGGATACGCCGAATTTGGCCATTTTGCGCGGGGCGAAGTTAGCTACGGCAACCACCATGCGGCCATTGAGTTCGGTAGGGTTGGGGTAGCTGCCGGCGATGCCGGAGAAAATCACGCGCTGCTCGAAGCCGAAGTCGAGGTCGAATCTCAGCAGTTTGGTGCTGCCTTCTACGGCTTGGCAGTTCAATACTTTGGCCACGCGCATATCGATTTTGAGAAAGTCGTCAAAACCGGCCTGAGCGGCCACTTTTTCATAGCGGTCATCAGGTGCGGCGGCGGTATCGGGGTTGGCGGCCTTCTGAATGCTTGGTTTGTTGGCTTTGATTAGGTTGTCCACTTGTTTTTGCTCCACGCGCTGCATCAGGTGTTGATAGGGGTTGATGGTGTGGTTTTCAAACAGGGTTTCGCGGGTATTGGCCCAGGTGAGGTTGTCTAAATTCAGGAACTCGGCGGCGTTTTGCGCGGTTTGCGGCAACACGGGGGCGAGATAGGCGGTGAGCATGGCGAAGGCGTTAATCAATTCGCTGCACACTTGGTGCAGGCGTTCGCCCTGCCCTTCCTGTTTGGCCAGATCCCACGGTTTGTTGGCATCAACATATTCGTTTACGGCATCGGCCAATGCCATGATTTCGCGCAGGGCGCGGGCGTATTCGCGGGTTTCGTAATCGGCGGCGATGGTTTCTGATTGGGCGGCCAATTGTTGCAGCAGGGGGCTACCGGAAACGTTTTTCAGACGGCCTTCGAAGCGTTTGGCGATAAAGCCGGCGGCGCGGGCGGCGATGTTGATGTATTTACCGACCAAATCGCTGTTTACGCGGGCGGTAAAGTCGTTAAGATTCAAATCGATATCTTCGATGCGGCTGTTGAGTTTGGCGGCGATGTAGTAGCGCATCCATTCGGGGTTGAGGCCTTGCTCGAGATAGGAGCGGGCGGTGATGAAGGTGCCGCGCGATTTCGACATTTTTTGGCCGTCCACGGTTAAAAAGCCGTGGGCAAACACGCCGGTAGGGGTGCGGTGGCCGGAAAATTCGAGCATGGCCGGCCAAAATAAGGCGTGGAAATAGAGAATGTCTTTGCCGATAAAGTGATACATCTCGGTTTGGCTGCCGGCTTGGAAATATTCGCTGTAATCCAAACCGATGCGGCTGCACAGGTTTTTAAACGAGGCCATATAGCCGACCGGGGCATCGAGCCACACATAGAAATATTTGCCGGGCGCACCGGGGATTTCAAAGCCGAAATAGGGGGCATCGCGGGAAATATCCCAGTCGGCAAGGCTGCCTTCGCCGTTTTCGCCGGGGTGCAGCCATTCTTTCATTTTGTTGAGTGCTTCGGGTTGCAGATGCGGCCGGGTGCGGCCGTCTGAAAGGGTGGTGCTGCCGGCCGTCCATTGTTTCAGAAAGTCGGCACACTCGCCGAGTTTGAAAAAGAAATGCTCGGATTCTTTCAACACGGGCGCGGCACCCGACACGGCAGAATAGGGGTTAATCAGCTCGGTGGGGGCGTAGGTGGTGCCGCACACTTCGCAGTTGTCGCCGTATTGGTCGCGGGCGCGGCATTTGGGGCATTCGCCTTTCACGAAACGGTCGGGCAGAAACATGTGTTTTTCGGGGTCGAAAAGCTGCGCTATGGTGCGGCTTTCGATTTTGCCGTTTGCTTTCAGGGCGAGATAGATTTGCTCTGAAAGCTGTTGGTTTTCAGGCGAGTGGGTGGAGTAATAGTTGTCGTAGCCGATATAAAAGCCGCCGAAGTCGGCCAGATGTTCGGCGTGCACTTTTTCAATCAGGGCTTCGGGGGTGAGGTTTTGTTTTTCGGCCGCCAGCATGATGGGGGTGCCGTGGGTGTCGTCTGCGCAGCAATAGTGGCATTGGTGGCCGCGCAGTTTTTGAAAGCGCACCCAGATGTCGGTTTGGATATGCTCGACCATGTGGCCGAGGTGGATGCTGCCGTTGGCATAAGGCAGGGCGGAAGTTACGAGAATTTTGCGTTGAATCATGTTTTGTGCTTGAAAAAACGGGGAATTTGTCGAAGTGTGGGATTATAGCGTAAAACGCATAAGGGGCCGTCTGAAAAGTTTTCAGACGGCCTGTGAAACTGTTTCTCAAGTAAACATCCAATATTGTGCCATGCGGCTTTTTTGTTGGGAAAGCCGCTTTGCCGCATCTTTCGACAATAAAACTCAAGGTGGGTTCTTATGAAAAACCTCGGTATCAAACTTGCACTGTTTATCAATTATTTTGTGTTTGCCATATTGCTCAACAGTGTCGGCATTGTAATCAAACAATCGCTGGCCAATTATGGCGTTACGGAAACGGAAGCGAGCATTCTGGAGGCGTTTAAAGACTTGCCGATTGCCATCGTTTCTTTTTTCGTGGCTTCTTTCCTGCCGAAATTCGGCTATAAAAACAGTATGCTGCTGGCGCTGGCTTTGGTGTTCGGCGCGTGTTTGTATATGTTTTTCGGCAACAGCTTCGATGCGTCTAAGGTTTTATTTTGGGGCTGACGTAGATTAGCAGTCATGACAGGCTGCCAAAATGAAGATAACCCACTGTAAGTTAAAGAAGAGTCTGCAAAGAAAACTGCTTGAATATTTTGTATTGGAAGTAACCGCACGTTCTGCTGCCGATATCTTAGGTATTCAGCCCAATAC
>NZ_JADGLG010000057.1:0-14064 GCF_015235335.1 Neisseria sp. 19428wB4_WF04 | reverse complement strand
GTTTGCCGACCGACACAACCATATCAACGGCATTGAGAATTTTTGGAATCAGGCGAAACGTGTCTTGCGCAAATACAACGGAATCGACCGAAAATCTTTTCCTCTGTTCTTGAAAGAATGTGAGTTTCGTTTTAACTTCGGGACACCAAAGCAGCAGTTAAAAACTTTGCGGCTTTGGTGTGGTGTTTAGGGCTAATCTACTTCAGCCCCTAATTTTTTGGTGCTTGTATAGGCCGTCTGAAAAACCTATCATGCAGGGGTGAGCAATTTTTGATGCAGGTAAAAATATGTCGCTGCCCGTAATGTCTGGTGCCTATCTGGCGCAACTTCAAGAATTTGAACGAACCATTTTAAACCACCAAACCAAAATCGAGGCTTGGTTCCGCCAACGGTGGGCGCAGCACAAGCCGCCGTTTTACGGTTCGGTCGATATCCGCAATGCCGGCTATAAAATGGCGTCTATCGATATGAATCTGTTTCCGGGCGGTTTTAATAATCTCAACCCGGCCTTCACCCAGTTGGCGGCACACGCCGCGCAGGACGCGGTAGAGCGCGCCTGCCCGCAGGCGAAATCGGTGTTGATTGTGCCCGAAAACCATACCCGCAACACTTTTTATCTGCAAAATGCGTATGCCTTGAGCACCATTCTGCGCACGGCGGGGTTTGAGGTGCGCTTGGGCAGCCTCAACCCCGAGATTACTGAGGCGGCAGAGTTTGAAACCGCATTGGGCGATAAAATTCTGCTCGAACCGTTGCTGCGCACCAGGGAGAGGGTGCACCTGGCAGACGGATTCTCGCCCTGCCTGGTGTTGCTGAACAATGATTTGTCGGCCGGCGTGCCGGAAATTTTGCAGGGCATCGCGCAAACCGTGCTGCCGCCGCTGCACGGAGGCTGGACGACCCGCCGTAAAACCGCCCACTTTGCCGCCTACAATCAAGTAGCAGCCGAATTTGCCGAACTGCTGGGCATAGACGTGTGGCACATCAACCCTTATTTCGAGCAGATCGGCGGTTTGGATTTTCAAGAACGCGAAGGTGAAGACGCGCTGGCCGAAGCAGTGGAGCGGATGCTGGCGAAAATCCAGGCCAAATACGATGAAAAAGGCATTACCGACAAGCCTTTTGTGATTGTGAAAGCCGATGCGGGCACATACGGCATGGGTGTGATGAGCGTGAAATCGGCCGATGAAGTGCGCGGGTTAAACCGTAAAAACCGCAATAAAATGGCCAAAATCAAAGAAGGCTTGCAAGTGAGCGAAGTGATTGTGCAGGAAGGCATCTACACTTATGAAATACTTGACGGCGCAGTTTCCGAGCCGGTGGTGTATATGATGGACCGTTTCGTGATCGGCGGTTTTTTCCGCGTGCACGAAGGGCGCGCCAACGACGAAAATCTCAACGCAGGCGGCATGGTGTTTGTGCCGCTGAACCAGGCGATTCCGGTGGCGGGCGCGGAAGAGGGCAGTGAAGAGCGCTGCAAACGCGTGTTCGCCCAATGGGATTCGCTGGGCGTGCCGCAAACCAATGCCGCCAACCCCGATTGCGGGTGCAACCGCTTGTATGTTTACGGCGTGATGGCGCGCCTGTCGCTGCTGGCCGCTTCGCTGGAGTTGGAGCAGACGGCAGGGTAATTCAGCCATACCATAGGTAAAAGGCATTGCCGGCGGCACTCTGCCTGTTTGGCTGTATTCCGTCTGTTTAAATGGCGGTAACGGTTGTTTTGTCCGCAACTGAGCCGCAGGAGGAATGCGGGATACAAGCCCTGCCGGCATGGTGCAGATGGTTGTTTCTGCTTTTCAGTTTGCGGCGGGCAGGTTTTCAGACGGCCTTTGGAAAAATCTGCCCTGTGTAGCGGATAATGCTGCACTCCGCCAAGCAAACTGCCGCAGAATATGGCGGACATTTCCGTTAGGGCATGGCTGGGTTCGCCGTATGATTCTGCACTGCCTGCGGCTTAACCTACTCAAAATGTGCGCATTCACTGTCAGCAACACAGAATTAAGCCCTGCCCGGGTTCGGAGAAAACGGGTTGGGCCGACCGCTGAGGCGGCAACGGGGCATCGGTATTGCCTCTTGGTTGTGTTGCGCTGTTTTGCGTTGCTGCATGAATCAAAAAAGGAAAACACGATGAAATGGACCGACACCCAACGCATCGCAGAAGAACTTTATGACGGTTATCCCGATATCGACCCGAAAACCATCCGGTTTACCCGGTTGCGCGAGCTGATTCTCAGCCTGCCGGATTTCAACGATGATCCTGCCCGCAGCGGCGAAAAAATCCTCGAAGCCGTGCAGCAGGCTTGGATACGGGAAGCAGAATAGGCAGCATACGGCTGCTTTAGCCGTCTGAAAAAACAGGGCGGTATTTTCAGACGGCCTGCTGCGCCAACCCGGTAAAACCGCTGTTTATATTGAATCGTGAACCCGCTTTGTTTCCGTTAAAGCATTGTGGCACGGCCTGAAGAAAACGGTTTTGCAAACCGCCAAAACGGCAACAGAATCGGCTCTGTATTGCCTGCAGTTTGCCGCCCTGTGTCGAAAATCAAATGGATTCACTATAGCGGGCTTGTGCCATAGCGGATTAAACTGAAACGGACACCGCACATCTGCCGCCTGCGCCCTATGCGGTTTGGGGGCTGCCCCGTTTTCCTATTCAACCTACACCGGAAACAGAAAATATGCACACCTTACCCTCCATTTTCGTACTCTACACCGGCGGCACCATCGGCATGAGCCAAAGCAGGCAAGGCCTGCGCCCGGATGCCGCGCTGGCAGGCAAAGCCCTGCTGCCGTTTGTCGGCCGCTTCCGTTTTGATTGGCATTTATGCGACCCGCTGATTGATTCCTCGGCGGTTACGCTTGCCGACTGGCAAAGCTGGCTGCAACTGGTGGCGGAAAAAATCCCGCAATACAACGGCGTGCTGGTGCTGCACGGCACCGACACATTGGCCTACGCCGCCAATCTGTTTGCACTCGCCCTGCAGGGGTTGGACAAACCTGTGGTGCTGACCGGCTCGCAGCTGCCCTACGATGCAGAAAACAGTGATGCCCCGCTGAACCTTGCCACCGCCGTGGCCGCTTTCGAGCTGGATCTGCGCGAAACCGTGATTGCCTTTAACGGCAAACTGTTTCCCGCCGTGGGCAGCAGCAAAACCAGCACCGAAAGCGCGGAAGGTTTCAGCAACCCGCATTTCGGCACACTGGCGCAATGGTCGCCCGAACAAGGCTGGGATAATGTGCGCATCAGGCCGTCTGAAAAAACAGGGCAGGCTTTGCAGGTGCGCCCGCTGAACCCGCAGGCCAAAGTGATCTGCACCACGCTGATTCCCGGTTTTGCTGCACAAGCCTGTTCAGACGGCCTCGGCCGCAGCGGGGCAGACGCTGTGGTATTGCAAAGCTACGGCCACGGCAATGCCCCGGCAGATGCCGGTTTCATCGATGCCGTGCGGCGGTTTACCGCAAAAGGCGGCCTGTTGCTGAACATCAGCCAAGTGCCGCAAGGCAACGCCGCCGCCGTTTATGCGCAGGGCAGCGCGCTGCGGGGCGCGGGCGTGGTGAACGGCGGCAAAGCCAACTTGGAAACTGCCGCCGTGCTGCTCACGCTGGCTGTCGGCAGCGGTTGGACTGCCGGCCGGCTGCAGCAGGAGCTGCTTGATTTGGGCTTGGTGGAAGAAGCATAAGGCAACCGCCTGCCGCACAGGGCCGGCGCGGGAAGGCGCAGGGTCTGTTTCTTTATGGCAAACGGCTTTGGTTTTTTGCCAGAATGATGGTTTCGTGATTTTGGAGCATTCTCAAGAACGATGCGGATTCGCCGTGCCTTTCGGCATTCTTGACAACCCTCAAAAATCCCAAAATGGGTCTGCATGTAAAAAAAACGGAACGTGTAAACAACGCTGGAATTTCCTACACCTAAGGCTTCAGGCCGTCTGAAAAGGGTTTCAGACGGCCTGAAGTTTGCCTGTGGTGGAAGTGGGGCGGGTATTCGGGTTTTCCGACAGGCGCGGGCAAACGGATAGACGGGTTTGGTTGAAACCCGTTTGCAACGGCCTTATTGAGAATGGATGAGAATATATAGTATTGAAAATAAAGAAATTTCCTGTGTTGAGAATTGGGGCGGGCTTCGGTGTGCAGCTAGGCAGTACCGCCGTTAAAAAAGCAGCTTGCAGTTTTTATTTCCGGCAATTGCACCGAAACGCCGCCATAGCGGCGGCGTTTCGGTATGCGGTGGTGCAGTATGGGTGAAACGGATTGGCAGGGAGATTTTACGGTGGTCTCAACCCTATTTTTCCAACCCTATTTCAGACAGGCATTTTCAGATGCCCGCCCTTGCAGCTGAAAACGGCGGCATCAGGCTTTTTGCGCCTGCATCACATATTGCACGGCTTGGTCGGCCGTCATGCGTTCCATAAATTTTGCAATTTCGGGGTATTCGCGCCAGCTTTTCGGCAGGTTTTCCGTCCAGCCACCATCACAAACGCGTAGGCATCGGCAATGCTGCGGCGGCCTTGGTACACATAGCCCCCGCCGGCGGCCAGCAGGTTTTCCAGGTGCAGCATGGCGCGGTCGATGCGGGCATAGGCCGATTCTTTCACCGCTTTCAATGCCGCCTCGCTTTCATCGGTGGTGTAACGGTAGGGCATGAAAAACGGCCAGAAGGCGGGGTGCAGGTCGCTGGCGAGAAAAGACATGGTTTCGTTCAGCTCGAACGCGTTTTCCAAGCCTTCGTTGCTGCCGAGCCGGCTTGCGGGGTGGGAGTCGGCAATATATTGCAAAATGGCGGCGGCCTGGGTCATCGCGCGTTTGCCGCCGATGTCGAGCGCGGGTACGGTGGCCAGCGGGTTGATGCGTTTGTATTCTTCTGAAGCATAGTCGGCGCGCACCGCTTCATAGTCGGCACCGGCCCATTCTAAGGCAATCCAGCAGGCCAGTGCGCAGGTGCCGGGGGCATAGTAGAGTTTCATGGGGTTTCCTTTCGGTGGTTGGGGGATACAGGGTTTGAGCAGATTAACCGCGCAGGGCTTCGCTGAGCTGGTCGATCAATATATTGAACGGCGGCTCGTCCAGTTGGCGCTGCTCTTGCAAAAACTGCGCTTGCGCGGTGTTCCAAAACGGCGCATCGGACAGTGAAACCGACTCAGGCAGCGGGCGGTGCCGCATGATAAAGCCGGCAATCTCCTGCGGTTCGGCAGGCAGCCCCAATTGCAGAAACAGGTCGGTGAAGCCGGCGCATTGTTCGATAAATTCGGGCGGGTGGGCAGGCACGGCGGCTCCTTTCTAAAGTTGTAAAGATTGGGCGGATAGGCCGTCTGAAAGCCTGTCAACCGGCTTTCAGACGGCCTGTTGTTTTTATTGCGCTGCCCAGGCGTAAAAGGTGGCGGCGAATTGGTTTAAAAACTGCGCGGTGCGCTCATCGGCTACCTTGCCGTTTTCCAGCGCGGCGTTGGCGCGGCTGAGAAACACTTCGGGTGCGATTAGCACGTCTGCTCCCAGCGGTTGCAGGCTTTGGCGGATTTGCAGGCCGCTGTTGATGCCGCCGTAGCCGCCGGGCGAGGCGGTAACGACAGCGGCTTTTTTGCCTGCCCAAACGCTTTGGCCGAAAGGGCGCGAGGCAATATCGATAATGTTTTTCACGGCGGCAGGCATGGCGCGGTTGTGTTCGGGGCTGACGATTAACACGGCATCGGCGGCTTTGAGCTGTGCGCGCACGCGATCGTAGGCCGGCACGCTTTCGGCATCGAGATCTTGCGTGTAGAGCGGCAGATCGCCGATCTGCACTTCTTCGACTGCCACGCCGGCGGGTGCCTGCGCGGCAATATGTTCGGCCACGGCGCGGTTGATAGACTGTTTGCTCAGGCTGCCGACAATCAGGGCGATTTGGGTCATGGGGAGTGTCCTTGACGATTCAACGGAAAGGTATCATTGTGTTTCCTGTGGCAGGAAAAGGCAAGTTTTGGCTTGAGGTACGGCAGCAGGCCGTCTGAAATCTGTTTTTCAGACGGCCTGACCGTATCATGCCGGTCTGTTCTCAAGCGGTTGGCTTCAATTTTGGATAAATGCCAGCAAATCGGGATTGATCACTTCAGGATTAATGGTGAGCATTCCGTGGGAGTAGCCCGGATACACTTTTAATGTACTGTTTTGCAGTAGTTGTGCCGACCGTTTTCCCGAAATTTCAAATGGGACGACTTGGTCACCGCTGCCGTGCATCACCAACACGGGTACAGTAATTTTTTTCAAATCTTCGGTAAAGTCGGTTTGGGAAAATGCCGCGATGCCGTCGTAGTGGGCTTTTGCTGCCCCCATCATGCCTTGCCGCCACCAGTTTTGGATAACCGGTTCGGACACTTTTGCGTCCGGGCGGTTAAAGCCGTAGAAAGGGCCGGCGGGAACATCATAGTAAAACTGGGCGCGGTTGGCCAACAGCTGTTTTTGGAAGTCATCGAATAATGCTTTGGGCAACCCTTCAGGATTATTTTCTGTCTGCACCATTAAAGGCGGCACGGCACTTACCAACACGGCTTTTGATACACGGCTTTTGATACACGGCTTTTGATACACGGCTTTCGCCGTGGCGGGCGATATAGCGCACCACCTCTCCGCCGCCTGTGGAATGCCCGATATGCACGGCTTTTTGAATGCCCAAGTGTTCGACTACCGCCGCCGCATCATCGGCATAGTGATCCATATCGTGCCCGTCCCACACTTGGCTTGAGCGGCCGTGTCCGCGGCGGTCATGGGCGATAACGCGGTAGCCTTTGGCAACGAAATAGGGCAGTTGTGCGTCCCAATCATCGGAACTGAGCGACCAGCCGTGATGAAAAAATAATACTTCTGCATCTTTCGGCCCCCAATCTTTATAGAAAATCTGAACGCCGTCCCGAGTGGTTACAAAACTCATTTTGATATTCCTTGTGAATATGTTTAGAAAACAGATGTTTGTGCCATATCTGCAAAAGCCGCTGTGCAAACCTTGCTGTGCAAACCTTAGAGAGGAATGTCGGGTAAAGGTTTTGGCCGGCTTATGGTTTTTTGAGATTCTTACCAATATTATCAATTTATTAACTGTCAAAACGGTAACAGGCCGTCTGAAAAGTTTTCAGACGGCCTTAATGCGTTTATTTACCCTGAGTGAGCGTGTTGAAGCTAGTGATCAGGTTGCGGTAGTCGGGGATGTGGTTGCCGAACAGCGCGCCCAAGCCTTCGATGTCGTTGCGCCAGTCGCGGTGCAGCTCGCAGGCGGCGCCGAACCAGGTCATCAGCTGCACGCCGGCCTGGCTCATGCGCTCCCACGCAGCATCGCGGGTCATGGTGTTGAAGGTGCCGGAAGCATCGGTAATCACAAACACATCATAGCCTTCTTCGATGGCGGAAAGCGCTGGGAAGGCCACGCACACTTCGGTTACCACGCCGGCGATGATGAGCTGTTTTTTGCCGGTGGCTTTGACGGCTTTCACAAAATCTTCGTTGTCCCAGGCGTTGATGTTGCCGGGGCGGGCGATGTAGGGCGCATCGGGAAAGATTTCTTTCAATTCGGGCACCAGCGGGCCGTTGGGGCCGTTTTCAAAGCTGGTGGTGAGAATGGTGGGCAGGCCGAAATATTTGGCCAAATCGGCGGTGGCCAGCACGTTGTTTTTGAACTTGTCGGGTTCGATATCGCGCACCAGCGAGAGCAGGCCGGTTTGGTGGTCGACCAGCAGCATGGCGGCATCGTTTTTGTCGAGGCGGATATAGGGTTTTTTGTTTGCCATTAAAGTTTCCTTTTTGAGGTTGGGGTTGGAATTTTCAGACGGCCTGTTGTCCGAACACCGGCCGGTGAGCCGTCTGAAAGGGGAAAAATACATTAATACATTATGTGCGCCGCAATCGGGCTGCACACCGCCGCACTCTGCCCGGCAGGCCGGGCTTGGGGCTGCGCCGGTGGGTTTTCAGACGGCCTTTTCCCAATATCGACCGGTGAGCCGTCTGAAATAGAAAGCAGGCCGTCTGAAAACGTGATCGATTAAAAAATCAATCAGGCGCGCTCGGAATCCAATTGCTCGCCATCGTGCTCCACTTGGCGGGCTTTGATGTAGCTTTCAATCAGCAGCGCGTATTCGGGGAACACGGCTTCATAGGCTTTTGCCCATTCGGCAGCGTCTGGGCGGTTCCAGGTTTGCTGGATTTCGGAGCACACGGCGGCGGTGTCCATCGGCACGGCTTCTGCCTGCACGATGCGCGCCAGCGTGATTTCCTGCGCCATTTTGCTGTAGGTGCCGGAAGCATCGGCCACGCAGAACACCTGATAGCCCTCGGCAATCGCGGAGATGGCGGGGAAGGCCATGCACACGCTGGTAATGGTGCCGGCGATGATGAGTTGCTTTTTGCCGGTAGCTTTCACGGCGGCCACGAAATCGGGGTTGTCCCAAGAGTTAATCTGGCCTTTGCGGGCAACGTATTGCGCATGCGGCGCGGCTTCGTGGATTTCGGGAATCAAGGGGCCGTTGGGGCCTTGCGGCACCGAAGCGGTGGTAATTACCGGCATTTTGGCCAAAGCCGCCACTTTCGCCAGCGTAACGGCGTTGGCGCGCAGCTCGCGCACGTTCAAATCGCGCACGGTGTTAAACAGGCCGCTTTGGTGGTCGATTAACAGCATCGCGGCGTTGGCGGGATCGATTTTCGGCGCGGCGCCGTTGAAGTTTGCGGGTTGGCTCATTACAGTTTCCTTATTGAGTGTTTATTCGAAAACATCGTGTTGACAGGGCGCATTATAGATATGCATAATTTTGCAACAAGATACAAAAATCAAACTTTAAGTTGCAAAAACAGAACAGAAAAAAGGAAAAAACCGGCAAACATGGGTAAGAAACAAGATGGGTAATGTGGATTTAAACGATATCCGCCTGTTTGTGGCGGTGGTACAGGCGGGCAGCTTCAGCAAGGCGGCGGATTTGGCGAATATTCCCAAGTCGCGCCTGAGCCGCCGCATCAGCCGTTTGGAGGCCGGCTTGGGCACGGCATTGATGGACAGAAGCAGACGGGGTGTATTGCTCAACGAAGTGGGCGAGCAGTTTTACCTGCGCGCGCAGCAGATGATGCAGGCGGCCGAAGCGGCGGTCAACGGCGTGCAGGGCAGGCTTGACACGCCGGGCGGGCTGCTGCGGATATCGGTTTCCACAGAAGTGGGGCGCGGTTTTCTGATGCTGCATCTGGCCGAATATATGCGCCGCTATCCCGATGTGGTGCTGGAAGTTGAAATCAACAATAAAAAAGTGAATATGATTCAAGACGGCATCGATATTGCCCTGCGCTTGAGCCTGCCCGAAGACGGCAACGTTGTCGCCCGCAAACTCACCGACATCGAGCTGGGGCTGTTTGCCGCAGAAAGCTACCTGCAACGCGCCGGCTGCCCAAAAAGCCCGCACGAGCTGCACGGGCATACGCTGTTAAACAAATATGACGGCCCCGAATGGCGGTTTGTCTGCAGACAGCACAGCGTGCATATTCAGGGCAGCTGCAAACTCAGCAGCAACGATGCCAACCTGCTCGGGCAGATGGTTTCAGACGGCATCGGCATCGCGCTTCTGCCCTGTTTCGACAATATGCTGCGCAGCGGCTGGGTGCGGTTGCTGCCGCAATGGAGGGTCGATACCGTGCCGCTGTATCTGGTGTATTACAAAAACCGGGGCTCCACCCCCAATGTGGCCAGCATGGTGGATTTTCTGCTGGAAAAATCCGGCAGGCGCTGAGCGGGAAGCGCGGGGCATGCGCTCCGCTGCCTAGCTTGTTTCGGTTTACATGTTGAAAAAACAAGCATTTTTTTATACAATCCCGCGCCTTGCCCCGTTAATCGGCCTACTGTATGGCAGGCCGTCTGAAAATTTTCAGACGGCCTCGAGGTTTTTTGCAAAGCAGAGTATTGAATATCTGCATTGTTTTCCGGTTAAGCGGTTGCGGCGGGAGCAGATATTTTGAAAGCTGCTGCGTCTGTGCCGGCTTTGCTGCTGTTTCTGTGCGGCAGTTTGAGGCTGCATCTCTAAACAGAAACCGTTTATTTATCATTGAAGAGAAACCATGTCGAATATTCCACAAGAAGTGTGCCGCCGCCGCACCTTCGCCATCATTTCCCACCCCGATGCCGGCAAAACCACGCTCACCGAAAAACTGCTGCTGTTTTCGGGCGCGATTCAGAGCGCGGGAACGGTGAAGGGCAAGAAAAGCGGCAAATTCGCCACTTCCGACTGGATGGAAATCGAAAAGCAGCGCGGCATTTCGGTAGCTTCATCGGTGATGCAGTTCGATTACCGCAGCCACACCGTCAATCTGCTCGACACCCCCGGCCACCAAGACTTTTCGGAAGACACCTACCGCGTGTTAACGGCGGTGGACAGCGCCTTGATGGTGATTGACGCGGCCAAAGGCGTGGAAGCGCAAACGATCAAACTGCTCAACGTCTGCCGCCTGCGCAACACGCCCATCGTTACCTTTATGAACAAATACGACCGCGAAGTGCGCGATTCGCTGGAATTGCTCGATGAAGTGGAAAGCATTTTGAAAATCCGCTGCGCGCCCGTTACCTGGCCGATCGGCATGGGCAAAAATTTCAAAGGCGTGTATCACATTCTGAACGATGAAATTTATCTCTTCGAGGCCGGCGGCGAGCGGCTGCCGCACGAGTTCGACATCATCAAAGGCATAGCCAATCCGGTTTTGGCCGAACGCTTTCCGCTGGAAATCAAACAATTGCGCGATGAAATCGAATTGGTGCAGGCCGCCTCGAACGGGTTTGATTTGGCAGCATTTCTGGCGGGCGGGCTCACGCCGGTGTTTTTCGGCTCGGCGATCAACAATTTCGGCATCCAAGAGATTTTAAATTCCCTTATCGACTGGGCGCCCGCCCCGAAAGCGCGTGATGCCACCGTGCGCACGGTGCAGCCGTCTGAAGAGAAGTTTTCAGGCTTTGTGTTTAAAATCCAAGCGAATATGGACCCGAAACACCGTGACCGCATCGCCTTTCTGCGCGTGTGTTCCGGCAAATTCGAGCGCGGTATGAAAATGAAGCATCTGCGCATCAACCGCGAAATTTCCGCCTCCAGCGTGGTTACGTTTATGTCGCACGACCGCGAGCTGGTGGAAGAAGCCTACGCAGGCGATATCATCGGCATTCCCAACCACGGCAATATCCAAATCGGCGACAGTTTTTCGGAAGGCGAGCAGCTTTCGTTTACCGGCATTCCGTTTTTCGCGCCCGAGCTGTTCCGCAGCGTGCGCATTAAAAACCCGCTGAAAATCAAACAACTGCAAAAAGGCTTGCAGCAGCTCGGCGAAGAGGGCGCGGTGCAGGTGTTCAAACCGCATAACGGCGGCGATTTGGTTTTGGGCGCGGTGGGCGTGTTGCAGTTTGAGGTGGTAACTTCGCGGCTGGCCGCCGAATACGGTGTGGAAGCGGTGTTTGACAACGCCCCGATTTGGTCGGCGCGTTGGGTGTCGTGCAGCGACAGGAAAAAGCTGGCCGAATTTGAAAAAGCCAATGCGGTGAATTTGTCGGTGGACGCAGGCGGCAATCTGGCCTATCTCGCGCCCAACCGCGTGAACCTGGGCTTAACGCAGGAGCGTTGGCCGGATATCGTGTTCCATGAAACGCGTGAGCACTCGGCGAATCTGAACGCTTGAGTTTGACAGACAAACGTGTTTCAGGCCGTCTGAAAATCATGTTTTCAGACGGCCTGAAACTTTTGCAAAACCCGGAAACACCACAAAAAGTTTGTTTTCCGTCATTTTTCTGCCGGCAGAAATCTAAGGCCGCCGGCGGTAACAGGGCAGGCTTCTTATCGTCTGCACTGCCTGCAGCATGTGGTTTGGTGCCGAAAATAAAGGCATCCGCGATAATAACGGGATTTGGGCATTTTCAGACGGCTTTAAGGCGGGGGAAAAGCAATGGGGATTGGGCAAAAGATTCAGGCCGTCTGAAAACGTTTTTCAGACGGCCTGAAGCCGTGCAGCCCGCAGACTCCCTGAGTTTCCGTTGCAATATTGCCTTTTGGCTTGGCGCACGGTTCCGCCGGCCGGCAAGCGGTAACAGGGCAGGCTCCGTGTTGTCTGCGCTTGCAGCCTGCCGCCTGAAATATCGGGCAGAATGAATCAAATCCGCGCCTGCGCCGGCGGTTCGGTAAAAGCCGCCGGTTAATATTTCGCGTTTACCAGCTTGCCGTTTTTGAAAATCTGCTGCTGCATCATGTTGCCGTTGTAGGCATAGGTGGTCAGTGCGCCGTTTTCGGGGTGGGCGCGGAAATCCATCAGCCGGCTGCGGGGCAGGGTGTAGGGGTCGGTGCGTTTTTGGTTGTTGTCGCTGTAAAAATCCTGCACGATGTATTCGTTGCTGCGCCTGCCGACCAGTTGGCGGTGAAAGCCGCCTTTAACCGGTTGGTTGCGGGCGTTGCCTTGTGCATCGAAATAGGTAACGGTTTGTTCTTCCACCACGTTTGTGCCGTCTTTGTTGCCGCCGGTGCGGGTGCGGTCCAGCCCTACGGGAATATTGATAGACGTGCCCAAGCCGACATGGCGGCCTATGCTGGTACCCACCCCCACGCCCACCGACATACCGGGCGTGCCTACGGTGCAGGCGCTCAAGGTGGCGAGGGTGGCGGCAAACAGAATGTGTTTCATGGTTTGATCCTTTCATAAACCGGTTAATACCGCAGGCGGCTGAACGGCAGCCAGTATATCGGGTTCTGCCCGGCGGGGTTGTTAGGGTTGGTAAAGCACGGCGGCACAGCATGCCGTTTAATCCATTTATTATATTGTTTTTATATGGTTTTTTATATTTCAAGGCCGTCTGAACATATTGATTTAGACGGCCTTTGACGGGTTGCTTTGCCGTATCAAAACAACAGAGTCAGGGCTTGCTGCAGCAAATTCCATGCCAGATAAAACATCATCAGGGCAATGAGACCTTCGAGAACCTGCCACACGCGTTCGCGGCGGAACAGCGGCAGCAGCAGGCGTGCGCCGAAGCCTATCGAAACAAACCAGCATGCCGAGGCAGTTAGCGAGCCGAGCAGAAACAGCATTTTGCCCGTTTGATCGAAAGGCGAGGCGGCTCCGCCGATTAACACCACCGTGTCGATATACACATGGGGGTTGAGCAGGGTGAGCGCGAGCGTGGCGGCGGCGGTTTTCAGTGCGGAAGCGGCTGCGGCATCGGTGTTTACCGCCAAATGCCCGCTGCCCTGCCAAGCGCGTTTGGCGTTCATCGCGCCATAGGCCAGCAGAAACAGGCTGCCGGCCAGTGCCAACAGTGCCGAGGCGGCGGGGTTGCCGGCGAGCAGGGCTGCGGTGCCGAATATGCCCAGCGCAATCAGCACCACATCGCACAGCCAGCACAGCGACACAACCAAGCCTATATGTTGTTTGAGCAAGCCTTGTTTTAAAACAAAGGCATTTTGTGCACCGATGGCGGCAATCAAGCCGCCGGTAATCATCAGGCCGGTGAAAAAAGGCTGCATAAAGGCTTTTCGTAAAAGTGGGAAAGGGCGTTATTATCGCTGGAATGCTGCCGGTTGGCTATCGCCCATTTGGGGTGCAGAGCAGCAATCAGGCAGTACGGGAGTACGGCAAAACCGTAGAGAAAATTGAGCGGGCCCGCTGTATTGGTAATCAGAGAAAAGCAAAAGTGCTGCTTTGATTGTCCCGGTCAATGCGGTGAAGTCGATTTGCTGCATTTGGATAGCTGCTGCATGGCGTGTTATAGGTGTGCTGAATGAGCATCAAAAGCAGAAGTAGTGGTATGAACGCGCACCCAAACACCTCTTAAGACGGTGGATATGGTGCTTTTTGGAGACAGCCCGATCCGGCAGGAGTGTAAAAGGGAGTATTGGGATGCGGTTTTACCGCCTCTCAGAGAGGGCGATCTTTATTGTTGGTCGGGATGCTGTAAGGTTTATATTCTTATTGTAAATAAAAAGGGGCTGTCCTAGATAACTAGAACAAATCCTGCTTTACTGATTGTTTTAAAATAGAAATTTGAAATTTTATCTCACTGTTGTTAAAACGCCATTCACACTCTTTCAAATACAGTTCAAAATGCTC
>NZ_JADGLG010000056.1:0-14375 GCF_015235335.1 Neisseria sp. 19428wB4_WF04 | reverse complement strand
GCCCCAGCCCAAGCAGCCGCCCCCGCCGCACCGGCAGGCGGTGCAACCGTTAAAGTAGAAGTGCCCGATATCGGCGGCCACAACGGAGTGGATGTGATTGCCGTTGAAGTGAAGGCAGGCGACAGCGTGGCCGTTGACGATACGCTGATTACACTGGAAACCGATAAAGCCACAATGGATGTGCCCAGCACCGCCGCCGGTGTGGTGAAGGCCGTGTATGTGAAAGTGGGCGACAAAGTTTCGCAAGGCACGCAGATTATCGAAGTGGAAACCGCAGGCGGTGCCGCTTCCGCCCCTTCAGCAGAGGTGCCGCAAGCCGCCGCGCCGCAAACTCCTGCAGCTGTATCACAACCGGCAGCCGCCCCCGCAACACCCGCCGCAGCCCCCGTTGCCGCATTCGGCAACACACCGGTTAATGAGGCCGCGTTTGTCAAAGCCCACGCCGGCCCCTCCGCCCGCAAACTGGCACGCGAATTGGGTGTGGATTTGGGTTTGGTGAAAGGCAGCGGAGCCAAAGGGCGCATTGTCGGCGACGACATCAAGGCCTTTGTGAAAGCCGCCATGCAGGGCGGTGCAGGCTCTGCCGCAGCCGGCGCACCATCGCTCGGCGGCAGCCTTGACCTGCTGCCGTGGCCGAAAGTCGATTTCAGCAAATTCGGTGAGATTGAAACCCGGCCGCTGTCGCGCATCAAGAAAATTTCCGGCCAAAACCTGTCGCGCAACTGGGTTATGATTCCCCACGTTACCGTGAACGATGAAGCCGATATGACCGATCTGGAAACTTTCCGCCAGCAGCTTAACAAAGAGTGGGAGCGCGAAGGTTTGAAGCTCTCGCCGCTGGCGTTTGTTATCAAGGCGTCGGTAGCCGCGTTGCAGGCATTCCCCGAGTTTAATTCTTCATTGGACGGCGACAACCTGATTCTGAAAAAATACTACAACATCGGTTTTGCCGCCGACACGCCCAACGGCTTGGTGGTGCCGGTGATTAAAGATGCCGATAAAAAAGGCTTGAAAGAAATTTCACGCGAGCTGGCCGAGTTGAGCAAAAAGGCCCGCGAAGGCAAGCTCAAGCCCAATGAAATGCAGGGCGCGGGCTTTACCATTTCGAGCTTGGGCGGCATCGGCGGCACGGGCTTCACCCCGATTGTAAACGCCCCCGAAGTGGCCATTTTGGGTGTTTGCAAATCGCAGATGAAACCCGTTTGGAACGGCAAAGAATTTCAGCCGCGCTTAATGTGCCCGCTGAGCCTGTCGTTCGACCACCGCGTCATCGACGGCGCGGCCGGTATGCGCTTTACCGTGTATCTCGCAAACCTGCTGAAAGATTTCCGCCGAGTAATGCTGTAACCGTTTTTCAGGCGGCCTCTTGATAGTGCAGGCCGCCTGAAAGCCGTTTTCCGAAGCAGTAAATCGTTTTTTTAATAATCTGCCTTCAATAAGGTAAAATCTGAGTATTTAGTATTTCAGGTCAGAATCAATTCAATTATTCAAGGAGCAGGGTGTGAAACTGAACAATATTTTGAGTATTGCTTTTTTGGGAATGGCGGTAAGTACAATGGCACAAGCCCATGTAACCGTGCGTAATTTTGCCAATGGCGTGGACAGCATGTCGGGAAAGTCGGATCACTTCCGTTTGAACGTACCCACTAATCGCAATAAGGCGGTTACACAAGTCAAATTTGTGATACCCGAAGAAGTAAAGCTGTTGTTCATTCATCCGGTACCGGGTTGGAAATACAAGGTAGAAAAAAACAGCGAAGGCAATATTTCAACCGTAGTTTACAAAGGCAGAATGGAAGCGGGAGAATATACGGCCTTCCCGTTTATTGCCCGTAATCCGGCAAAATCCGATACGGCAGTGAAATATAAAGCTTACGTTACTTATGAAGATAAAGTGGTTGTGCCTTTCGATGGCTCTCCGGAAGCCAAAGGTTACCAGCCGACAATCTTATTGAAATAAATATAGGCAGGCCGTCTGAAAAACCATCAAATGCAAATGGTTTTCAGACGGCCTGCAAAAGCAGAAGGAGCTTCTGTTGATCTTTAAAGCGAAAGGTTAAAAATGAGTTTAATCGAATTGAAAGTACCCGACATCGGCGGCCATGAAAATGTGGATATTATTGCCGTCGAAATCAAAGCAGGCGATACGGTTGCAGCGGAAGATACGTTGGTTACTTTGGAAACAGACAAAGCTACTATGGATGTACCTACTGAAGTTGCAGGGGTGGTGAAAGAAGTCAAAGTCAAAGTAGGTGACAAAATTTCTGAAGGCGGTGTGATTGCCGTGATTGAAACCGCCGCAGCGGCAGAAGCTCCCAAAGCAGAGCCTAAGGCCGAGGCAGCGCAAGACGTTCCCGCAGCGGCGGCCGCACCGCAGGCCGCACCATTCAGCGGCAAGGCCGATGCCGAATACGATGTGGTGGTGCTGGGCGGCGGCCCCGGCGGGTATTCTGCCGCGTTTGCCGCAGCAGACGAGGGCTTGAAGGTTGCCATTGTCGAGCGTTATGCCACTTTGGGCGGTGTGTGCCTGAACGTGGGCTGTATCCCCTCCAAAGCCCTGCTGCACAACGCCAACGTAATCGATGAAGTGCGCCACTTGGCCGCCAACGGCATCAAATATTCCGAGCCTGAGCTGGATATCGATATGCTGCGTACCTACAAAGAAAACGTTATCGGCAAGCTCACCGGCGGCCTGGCGGGCATGGCGAAAATGCGCAAAGTCGATGTGGTTCGCGGCAACGGCAGATTTGTCGGCCCCAACCACATGGAAGTCGCGTTGACAACCGGCCGCGGCAAAGAAGAAACCGGAGAAAAACAAACCGTTGCATTTAAAAACGCCATCATCGCCGCCGGCAGCCGCGTGGTAAACCTGCCGTTTATCCCCGAAGACCCGCGCATCATCGATTCGACCGGCGCGCTCGCGCTCCAATCGGTGCCCGGTAAAATGCTGATTATCGGCGGCGGCATCATCGGCTTGGAAATGGGTACAGTGTACAGTACGCTGGGCACCCGTCTTGACGTGGTCGAAATGATGGACGGTCTGATGCAGGGTGCCGACCGCGATTTAGTGAAAGCATGGCAGAAGCAGAACGAATACCGCTTCGACAACATCATGGTCAATACCAAAACCGTGGCGGTAGAGCCGAAAGAAGACGGCATTTATGTTACCTTTGAGGGTGCCGCCGCGCCTAAAGAGCCGCAACGCTATGATGTAGTGTTGGTGGCTGCAGGCCGTGCACCCAACGGCAAACTCATCGGTGCCGAGAATGCCGGTGTGGCCGTTACCGAGCGCGGTTTTATCAATGTAGATAAACAAATGCGCACCAACGTGCCCCATATTTACGCTATCGGCGACATTGTCGGCCAGCCCATGCTGGCGCATAAAGCCGTGCACGAAGGCCACGTTGCCGCCGAAAACTGCGCCGGCCACAAAGCCTATTTCGATGCAAGGGTGATACCCGGCGTGGCCTACACCGCTCCCGAAGTAGCCTGGGTGGGCGTAACCGAAACCTCTGCCAAAGAGCAGGGCATCAAAATCACCAAAGCCAACTTCCCGTGGGCAGCATCAGGTCGCGCCATCGCCAACGGTTGCGATCACGGCTTTACCAAGCTGATTTTCGATGCCGAAAGCGGCCGCATCATCGGCGGCGGCATTGTCGGCCCCAACGGCGGCGACATGATAGGCGAGATCTGCCTGGCCATCGAAATGGGCTGCGATGCAACCGATATCGGCAAAACCATCCACCCGCACCCGACTTTGGGCGAAACCATCGGCCTTGCCGCAGAAGTGGCGCTGGGCGTATGCACCGATTTACCGCCGCAGCGTAAAAAATAAAGCGGTTTACCGTTATCGTGTTAACAGGCCGTCTGAAACCTTTTCAGACGGCCTTGTATATCGTACCCCATGAAAAAAGGAGGGTATTTTACATTTCGTTTGTTTTTGATTCACTATAAAAAACCGGTAATGCTCAGCTGTATTTCACTGAATCGTTACCGCTGTTTTTTTGGATAAATTCGATTTTATAGCCATCAGGGTCTTCCACAAAAGCAATCACGGTGGTGCCGTGTTTCATCGGTCCGGCTTCGCGGGTAACCTTGCCGCCTTTGACGCGCACGGCATCGCAGGCAGCATAGGCATCGTCCACTTCGATGGCGGTATGGCCGTAGGCGGTGCCCAAATCGTATTGTTCAATGTCCCAGTTGTGGGTGAGTTCCAAAACGGCGTGTTCGGCTTCGTTGCCGTAACCTACGAATGCCAGTGTGAAACGGCCTTCTGGGTAATCATGTTTGCGCAGGAGTTTCATGCCCAAAACGTCTTGATAAAATGCTAATGATTTTTCGAGGTTGCCGACACGCAGCATGGTGTGGAGTATTCTCATGGTTATCCTTTCTGAAACGGTATGCCGGGCGGCTGCGGCTTATTTTAACACGGCCTGCCGTGTGTGGTTTGGTTGCGTCCGGTTTCAGGCGGCAGCCAATCCCACCCGTCAAAAAGCCTCCCGAATCGACATTGCCGAACGCGCCCGGGCAGGCCGAAAGCGGCCGGCAAATCCACCGGAAACCGCACGATGCCCGATGGCGAACAGGCCGGTATGGATTGGGAATCCGATAACGGTAAGGACAAAACCCGCCACGCCGGTCCGCACGGATCATTTAAGTATGTATGCGCATCTATGGCGTTTAACGGTATGTTCGGTTTCGGCATCGATGAAAGGGTTGAGAGAACGGACTGGACTACCCCAAAAAAACGAACAGTTTAACCAATCAACCCCCAAGGCCTAAACCTTGTATTGCACAGACCCAGTCCTTTTAATTTCAATTTAATCCCATTATGGTTGTATCTTGGCCGGCTTGGCTTCTTCACAGATTTCCCGCCTTTCAATTTGCCCCAAACCGTCAAGGCGGCACTGCAAGCAGATGCAGGCCGTCTGAAAATCTTTTGCCTTCCGGCAACTGCTTTCAGACGGCTTTTGCCCGCGGTATCGGGCGGTTGTCGGGTGTGTATAGAGTCTGTCGGCAGATTCAACCGGCCATGTCTCTTTTGGGGGCAGACTCTTAAATTTATGATCATTCTAATGACGTCAGACTGAAAATCCAAAGGATAAATGGTGATGTCTGACCGCCGGCCGATGCTGCCCTCCTCGTGGAGAATATAACGCAATGCCCGTTTGCGCACGGCAGCGCGGTTTAGAGAAAAAACGTTGGCCGTATGTTTTTTAGCACTCCCCTGCAGATGGTATTTCATAACTTCCACTCAATCCGTTTGAATACTTTGCCGTAAAAAACTGTAACTCATACATTGGGTGATGGTGTCTGGCTTGGGACGCAGGTCGAATAACTGCACACTTGGCCGTTTTTCAGGAGTGGATAGTGCCTGACTTTTTTGGGGCAGGCGGTTAATTTCTGGGCAGGTCTCAGATATTTTATTGGGTGGGGCGGGTTTGCCGCCGGGCATGGAAAAACTGTTGCAGCAGCGCTCCGCACTCATCGGCCAGCACCCCGCCGGCAATTGCTGTGCGGCGGTTCAGGCGGATATTGCCGAACAAATCCACCACGCTGCCGGCAGCGCCCGTTTTCGGCTCTCGGGCGCCGTAAACCACGCGGGCAACCCGCGCTTGGATGAGTGCGCCCGCACACATACTGCAAGGCTCCAGCGTGATATAGATGTCGCAGCCATCGAGCCGGTAGTTTTGCAGTGTGCGGCCGGCGGCTTCCAATACGCTGATTTCGGCATGGCGGCCGATGTTGCAGCTGCTGATGCAGGTGTTGTGTGCCGCCGCAATAATTTCCCCGTTTTTCACCGCCACCGCACCCACCGGTATTTCGCCCGCTGCGGCAGACTGCTTAGCCTGCGCCAGAGCCTGCCGCATAAAAAATTCCATTTCTGAGGCAGGCGGAAACACTGCTACCGGCGGGTGCAGGCGCACTGCTTCGAGCAGGGCGGCTTTTTCAGACGGCTCCAGGTCGTGCGCCCCGGCATTGCGCATGGCGGCGGCAAGCTGCCACAGGGTGCTGCGGGTAACGGTCAGCCCGGCCGCTTTCAGCAGCAGAAACGTGCCGGCCGCCCCGCGCGAGCGTATATCTGCCTGCGTGCGGATGCCGAGCGATTGCAGCGTCTGCAAAACTTTGGGGGCAAAAGGCGGGTGGGTGAGTTGCGTCATGGTTGCCGTGGCCGTCTGAAAACAACGGCGATTGTACAACAGATAAGGGCGGCGGGCGGCGCGGTGTCTTTTCAGACGGCCGGCACGGCATTTTTCAGACGGCCTGCCGTATAACTTTAACGCTGTAAAAACTCATAACAATAGAAGCAAGCGTTCTTTGTATCGGCAGGGTGATTACCGTACAATGCGCGTTTTATCCGTTTTTCAGGAAACACCATGTTCAAAAAAATCGTGTTGGGCAGCGTGGCTGCATTGGTTTTGGCAGCCTGCGGCGGCGAAGACGCAGGCACTCAGGCTTCCGGCGCACCGGTTCCGCAAACTGCGGCCGGTTCGCTGCTGGAGCGCATCAACAACAAAGGCACGGTAACCGTGGGCACCGAAGGCACTTATGCGCCGTTTACCTATCATGACGAAAGCGGCAAATTAACCGGTTATGATGTGGAAGTTACCCGTGCCGTGGCCGAAAAGCTGGGCATTCAAATCAAGTTTGAAGAAACCCAGTGGGATGCGATGCTGGCCGGTTTGAAAGCGGGGCGTTTCGATATGGTGGCCAACCAGGTGAGCCTGACCACGCCGGAGCGCCGCGCCACTTTCGACAAATCGGCCGATTACAGTTATTCCGGCCCGATGGCGGTAAGCCGCCAAAACGACACCCGCATCAAGCAGTTGGCCGATGTTAAAGGCCTGTCGGCCGCGCAAACCCTGAGCAGCAATTATGGTGAAATGGCGCAGAAAGCCGGTGCAGAGATTGTTCCCGTGGACGGTATGGCGCAGGCGCTGGCGCTGGTGCGGCAGAAACGTGCCGATTTCACCTTCAACGATTCGCTGGCCCTGCTAGATTATCTGAAGAAAAACCCTGATTCCGGCCTGAAAACGGCTTGGACGGCGCCTGCCGGAGAAAAACTGGGGGCGGGTTTTATCGTGAATAAAAACAATGATGAAGCCTTGGCAAAAATCAGCGGCGCGGTGGAAGCGCTGCGCAAGGACGGCACGCTGAAAAAGCTGGGCGAGCAATTCTTTGGTGAAGATGTAAGTGTTAAGTGATTTCTTAAGCGCGCTGCCTTTTATGACCGAAGCCCGCGCGGCTTTGGTCATAAACGCATTTTGGCCGATGGTGAAGGCAGGGTTTCTGTATTCGGTTCCGCTGGCTGCGGTTTCTTTTGTGTGCGGCATACTGATTGCCCTGGGCGTGGCGCTGGTGAGAGTGGTGCCTGCTGCCGGCCTGTTCCACTGTTTGCTTTCGGGCGTGGTACGGTTTTACGTTTCGGCCATACGCGGCACCCCCATGCTGGTGCAGCTGATGGTGGTGTTTTACGGCCTGCCCGCCATCGGTATCACGCTCGACCCGCTGCCCACCGCCATCATCGGCTTTTCGCTCAATATCGGTGCCTATGCTTCCGAAACCATACGCGCAGCAATATTGTCGGTGCCCAAAGGCCAGTGGGAAGCCGGTTTTTCCATCGGCATGACCTATATGCAGACTTTCCGCCGCATCATTATGCCGCAGGCCTTGCGCGTGTCTGTGCCGCCCTTGAGCAACACCTTTATCGGCCTGTTTAAAGATACTTCGCTGGCTTCGGTGGTAACCATCACCGAGCTCTTTCGCGCAGCGCAGCAGATTGCCAACGCCAGCTATGATTTTCTTCCCGTTTATATCGAGGCCGGCCTGATTTACTGGGTGTTTTGCTTTTTGCTCTTTATCGTTCAGGCCAAACTCGAAAAACGGCTCGACCGTTATATTGCCAAGTGAGGCAAGCCATGATTGAAATCCGCAATATCCACAAATCATTCGGGAATAACGCCGTTTTGCGCGGCATCGACTTAGATGTGGCCAAAGGCAGCGTGGTGGTGATACTGGGCCCATCCGGTTCAGGCAAAACCACTTTCCTGCGCTGCCTGAACGCCCTGGAAATACCTCAGGCGGGCACCATAGCCTTTAACGGGGGCGGAGCATTGAAAATCGATTTTGCCGCCGGGGTGTCGAAAAAAGACATGCTCGCCCTGCGCCGCAAATCGGGCATGGTGTTTCAGCAATACAACCTGTTTCCGCACAAAACCGCTTTGGAAAATGTGATGGAAGGCCCTGTGGCCGTGCAGGGGAAATCTGCCGCACAAGCCAAACAGGCCGCTATGGTGCTGTTGGAAAAAGTGGGGCTGGGCGGCAAAGCCGATCTCTATCCCCACCAGCTTTCCGGCGGGCAGCAGCAGCGTGTCGGCATTGCCCGCGCACTTGCCATCCAGCCCGAGCTGGTGTTGTTTGACGAGCCGACATCTGCTCTCGATCCCGAGCTGGTGCAGGACGTGTTGGATACCATGAGGGCATTGTCGAAAGAAGGCTGGACCATGATGGTGGTAACCCACGAAATCAAATTCGCAATGGAAGCAGCCGATACCGTGGTAGTCATGGATAACGGCGTGATAGTGGAGCAAGGCTCGCCCGAATCCCTGTTCCGCCACCCGCAGCACGAGCGCACCAAGCGGTTTTTACAGCAGATTCGGGTGGCGGCCGGATAGGCGCTTATTTGATGAAAGGCCGCAGCCTTGACAAAAAAATCTTCATGCCGTCTGAAAGGTTTCCATGCCGTTATCTCCGTGCAGGAAAATCGAGCAGGCGAAAGCCGGATAAAAGCATTGGAGTATGGATTAAACCATAAAGCCCGCCAACTGCTGCTGATATTAATATTATCCGCATCTGCACATTCAGACGGCCTTCGGGCAATATTGCTACAATAGCGCGTGTTTTTTTCCCAAACAACGGTCATGAACGGTAACGTTACCTTATTCACTTTATTTCTGCTCGGCTTTTTCGGCGGCGGCCACTGTGTGGGCATGTGCGGCGGATTAAGCAGTGCGTTTGCGCTGCAACTGCCGCCGCACATCAACCGCTTTTGGCTGATTACGCTGTTGAATGCCGGGCGCGTTTCCAGTTATGTGTTCATCGGTGTGCTGCTGGGGCTGCTCGGCCAAATCGGTATTTCGCTCGACCAAACCCGCTGGCTGCAAAACGGCCTGTTTGCGGCGGCCAATATCCTGCTGCTGCTGCTGGGGCTTTATCTGGCCGGTTTGTCTGCGTGGGCGGTGAGGGTCGAATCATTGGGAAGGCCGGTGTGGAAGCGGCTCAATCCGCTGTTGAATAAATTGCTGCCGATACGCAGCGTGCCGGCCTGTTTCGGCGTGGGAATGCTGTGGGGCTGGCTGCCGTGCGGCCTGGTGTACAGCGCATCGCTCTATGCCTTGGGCAGCGGCAGTGCGGTGCAGGGCGGTCTGTATATGCTGGCCTTTGCATCGGGCACGCTGCCCAACCTGTTGGCGGCGGGCTGGTTTGCTGCGCAGTTAAAAAGCGTATTGCAGCAAAAACCGCTGCGCTTGGCGGCGGGTTTGGTGGTGGCCGCTTGGGCGGTTTGGCAGCTGGCGGTGTTTTTTCCGGCCGTTTTTGCTTGAATTATGCGGCGGCAACGGCGGCTTTGAAAAGGTGTGCCGTTTTAAGATTCGATTTATAATGCGGGCTTTTCCCGCGCGTATGCAACCATGAAAACCGTAGAAAAAAATATGCTGGTGCTGCACAGTGCCGGGCAGATGTTCGATTTGGTCGACAGGGCGGAAGATTATCCGCAGTTTCTGCCGTGGTACAGCAAAACCGAAATCATCGAGCGCAGCGGCAACGAGCTGAAAGCGCGGCTGTTTATGGACTATATGGGTGTGCGCCAGTCGTTTGCCACCCACAACCACAATGTTCCCGGCCGCGAAATCCGCATCGATCTGCTCGAAGGGCCGTTCAAAGCGCTGCACGGCACATGGAAATTTATTCCGCTGGGCGATGATTGCTGCAAAATCGAGTTCAAACTGCAATACGATTTTTCAAGTGCGCTGCTCTCCACTTTGATTTCGCCTGTGTTCGGCCATCTGTCGGGCACGCTGGTGGACGCATTTGTGAAAGAGGCAAACCGCCGCTATGGTTGAAATCGAAATCGCCTACGGCACGGCGCAAAAGCAATTGCTGCAAACCCTGCGCGTGCCGGCCGGCACAACCGCCCGCGAAGCCGTGCTGCAGAGCCGTATTGCACAAGAATTTCCCGGTGCCGATGTGCAGAATGCGCCGCTGGGCATTTTCGGAAAAGCGGTCAAAGACCACACCGTGCTGCGCGATAACGACCGCGTAGAAGTTTACCGCCCCCTGCTTGCCGACCCCAAAGAAGCCCGCCGAAAACGGGCTGCGGCGGGAAAAGACAACTGATTTTTATATAGGAAACAAAGGCCGTCTGAAAATATTTTTTAAAATTTTTCTTTTCAGACGGCCTTAACCATACGATATGCCGCAAATCAAATTAATCGCAGGGCTGGGCAACCCCGGCGCCGAATACGCCCAAACCCGCCACAACGCAGGCTTTTGGTTTATCGATGAATTGGCCCGTGCTTGGAAAACCACGCTGAAAGAAGAAAAAAAATTTTTCGGCGAAACCGCCAAAGCGGCAGCCCCCGGAGGCGATGTGTGGCTGCTCAAGCCCAAAACCTTTATGAACCGATCCGGCCGGGCGGTGGCCGCACTGGCCTCGTTTTACAAAATCAAGCCCGAAGAAATTTTAGTGGTTCACGATGAACTCGATATTCCCAGCGGGCGCACCCGTTTCAAGCTCGGCGGCGGCAACGGCGGCCACAACGGTTTGAAAGACATACAGGCCGCGCTGGGCACGCCGGATTTTTACCGCCTGCGTTTGGGCATCGGCCATCCCGGAGACCGCAATCTGGTGCTGGGTTATGTGCTCAACAAACCCGATGCGCAAAGCAGGCAGGCAATCGAAGAGGCCGTTGCCAAATCCCTGCAAGGGTTGCCGTTGGTTTTGTCGGGCGCTTGGGAAGAAGCGGTGCGGTTTTTCCACAGCAAGTGAGGGTTGGGTGGGAACGGTGGGCCAGTGCCTGTAAGATTTGCTGCAGCCGTCTGAATATTTCAATGCCGCTGTGGCGAACCCGCATTGTTTTTTCGGAACACGCAAGCCGCAGGCAATACGGAACCGGTTATACCGCTTGGGCGGCTTGCCAAACCGTTTTCTTGGGCTGAGGCTGAGTAAGGCGGTAACGGGAAATAAACCGGATTGCCTATCGCTGCCTGCCCGGAGCAGATGAAGCAGCGGGCATCAGGTTTTTAAGGGAGCAGCCGCTGCTTTAAAATCACGGCAGCACCGGCCGGATATCGCTTGCGGCACCCAGCCCGGTGTTTGTTTGGGCGGAACCGTAATCTCAGGCCGTCTGAAAACAGATAACGCGGTTTATCGGCGTTGAAAGTTTTCAGACGGCCTTTGCTGCCGGGCTCGGGCATGGCTGCCGGCAATTCGGGCTTTACCGGTGCGGTTTGTTATTGCGCCCACGCCGCATCGTAATCGGCTTGGGCGTTGTCGGGCAGTTGCGGCCCTTCGCCCGCAAACCACACGGGTCGGTGTGCCTGCGGGGCAGCTTGGGCGGGCTGTGCCGAAAAATCTTTCAGCAGGCGTTTGTATTCGTTTGACTGCTGCAACAGCGCGCGGGCGGCAGATTTCAAATCGTTGATGTGGTAGTGGGGCAGGTAAAATGTGGTGGGGATGTTCAACACGTTTTTACGCAGCTGCGATTCGGGCAGGTCGCGCAGATTAAGGCTCACGAAATACATACCGCGCTTTGAGCCGCCGGGCTGTTTGGCGGCATTCTCGTTCCATTGGTCGGCAAAAATGCGGAACTGCCGCAGCGATTCCTGCGAATATTTGTCGATGGGGATATCGACAATGGCCGACAACACATCGGTAAGGCCGGGTATGGCCGGAGATTGGTCGATATTGCGGGCAATCTGGTTTTGCGCATTTACGTTGATGATAACGATGCGGCCGATATTTTCTGCGGCTGCCTGCTTCTGCACGGCTTCGCCGGAGCGCATATCCACGATGTCCAGTATGCCGCGCAGACCGAGATTGTCGGTGAGGCCGCCATCGAGCAGATGGATATACGGGCGTTTGGTGTGGTCGTTATAGAGGCTGTGGTAACTATTCGCCAGCTCCCGTTTGGTTTGCTGCTGCAATTTTCCCGTATTGCCGTTTTCCGGCGCGTATTTCAAACGCTCGGGCAGGGCGTAGCCGCAGTTGCCGCCGTTGTTGTTGAGCGTAATCGGGCTGAAAATCAGCGGCACCGCGCTGGAAGCAGCCACGGCGCGGGCGATGCGCAGGCCGGAGAGGTTCAGACACATGGCATCGAAGTGTTCCTGCGTAAAATCCAAACGGCTGCCGGCCGCCATATCGGTGGCGGAAATCACGGCAAACGGGCCTTTGCGGCGTTTGTCGAGATCGTCAAACGTGGCACCCCGAAACAAGGTGTTTTCAAACTGTTCCTGCAGCAGATCGCCCCGGCCGTATTCCGGCGAAGTGAGGCGGGGCAGGTTGGCAAACGAAAACACCTGTTTGGCAAACTGGCGTTGGAAATTCTGCTTTAAAAACCGCCGCTCGAATGAAGGAACGGTTTCTTTGCCGTGCAGCGCAAAATAAGCCGCCAACACCGAGCCGCCGGAAACACCGTAAACCAAATCAACGCTCTCGAGCAGGCTCTGCTCTTTGCTGCCGAAGTTGATTTTCTGGCGGTTTAACTCTTCGACCACACCATAGCCCAGGGCTGCCGCCCGCGTGCCGCCGCCGGAAAATACCAGCACCACGAAAGTATCATCGGCTTTGGCGCGGGCGAAGTTTTTTTCGAGACGGTAGCCTGTTTCGGTATTGACGGTTTGTATGGTTGCCAGCGGCTGGTATTGGACCAGTGCGCATGACGACATCAAAAGAGCAGCCGATGCGGACAAACCTTTCTTCAGGCCGTCTGAAAAACGCAGTTGCTTGGTTTTCATTTTATTTTGTATCCGTTAAATTCCATCAAATGCAAAAAAGCAGCCCGGGCTGCTTTTTATTTGTTTTTATTCGGTTTTCCTATCAGATTGCTGCTTTGCGGTTTTCTCGCCGATTTTACTTTCTTTCCCGCGCAAGAGATTGCCGATATTGCTTTTATGCCGGTAAAGCACCAAAAGGGCGATGGCCGCCGTAGCCCATACCCACGAAGGGTAGGGCATAAAGAAACAGGCAGCCAGCGGGCTGATAAGGGTGGCCGCCAATGCCGCCAACGAAGATACCTTGAAACCGAAAGCCATCACCAGCCAAACCGCCGCACACACCAAAGCGGTCGGCCACGACAATGCCAATAACACCCCCAAAGCAGTAGCCACGCCTTTACCGCCTTTGAAGCCGAAAAATACCGGCCACATATGGCCGGCCAGCGCGGCCACGGCAACCAGGGCGATGGTTGCCGGATCCAAGCCGAGCGGTTCTTGCAGCCATTTTGCCAGCAATACGGCCACCAAACCTTTGAGCGCATCGCCCAACAGGGTGAGTGCGGCCGCTTTTTTCCTGCCGCTGCGCAAAACATTGGTGGCACCGGGGTTTCCCGAACCGTAGGTGCGCGGGTCGGCCATACCGTAGAATTTCGACACAATCACCGCAAAAGAAAGCGAACCGATCACATAACCGGCAGTTACAACCAAGAAATTAAACATTACAGCAACTTTTGTTTTAGAATTGAAACCGATTTTAACGTGAAAACGGCACAACTGAAAATGGATAAAATTTTTTTACACGGCATGAAAGCCGAAACCTTAATCGGCGTTTATGACTGGGAACGCGGGCAGCCGCAAACCCTGCTGCTGGATTTGGTGGTCGGCGTGCCTGAAAAGTCGGGTGCCGGCGATGACATCAACGGTACCATCCACTATGCCGATGCATGCGCAGCCGTGCGCGCCAGCTTGAAAAACCAGCGGTTTTTACTGCTTGAAGCATTGGCGGAACACATTGCCGATTTGATGTTTTCCGATTTCGGAGCACAGTGGGTGCGGGTGAAGATTGTGAAGCCCGGCATTCTGCCCGATGTGCGCGAAGTAGGCGTGGAAATCGAACGCAGCATAAACTGAAAACAAATCAAACCGTTGTTCAGACGGCCTGATATTACCCTCAGGAAAGGGGGCATTTTGACATTCCTCCTCAACAACCCCGATTCATTACAAACCGTTACCCGCCACTCTTGCATGCCTCACCGTGTCCGCCGCCCACCCTTGCCCGCCTCCGGCCAAACACCCGCCGCCGCATCAGTGCGGTAAGCTCCGGCCTGCTTTTCCCGCAACCTTTGGCCGTCTGAACGCAGCGGCTCGGGCAGGCCGCCCGG
>NZ_JADGLG010000055.1:0-15860 GCF_015235335.1 Neisseria sp. 19428wB4_WF04 | reverse complement strand
ACGGGGTGAAATTGGGTGAAAAAGCAAACCGAAGATGGAAGAAAACCTTTTAAATATAATGGCTTGATTGGTTTGTTTGGATAATATCGGACAAAAAACAACCGCTGGAAAGCGGTTTGTGGTGCCCGGAGCCGGAATCGAACCGGCACGACCTGTTTAGGGTCGACGGATTTTAAGTCCGTTGTGTCTACCTATTTCACCACCCGGGCGGCATCTTCGAATCGCAGTTGCATTAAAATCCGAAGACATAGAACTTGGAGGCGGGGGCACGGATTTTAACCGACCTGTATAAGGGTTGCAGCCCTTATCGCATAAACACTCTGCCACCCCGCCATGAAGGGTTTGATATTGGAGGCGGAAGTCGGAATCGAACCGGCGTACACGGCTTTGCAGGCCGCTGCATAACCACTCTGCCATTCCGCCTGAAAATTTACAAGCCGTTTAGGTGGCATAAACTGCTTGGTACTGTGGAGCGGGAAACGAGTCTCGAACTCGCGACCTCAACCTTGGCAAGGTTGCGCTCTACCAACTGAGCTATTCCCGCATCGGATTACATCTGCAATGAACTTTGGAGCGGGAAACGAGTCTCGAACTCGCGACCTCAACCTTGGCAAGGTTGCGCTCTACCAACTGAGCTATTCCCGCATCGGATTACATCTGCAATGAACTTTGGAGCGGGAAACGAGTCTCGAACTCGCGACCTCAACCTTGGCAAGGTTGCGCTCTACCAACTGAGCTATTCCCGCTTGGGGGTATTGCCACTGCTGGTTTGCAGTGGCAAAGAGAGCGTTATTATAGTGTGTGTGAAATCGGTGTCAATAGTTTTTTTAAAATTGTAGTGGATTAAATTTAAACCGATATGGAGTTTCTTCGTCTTTGTAGTTTCGTAAGCTGTTGAAGCAAAGATGGAGCATACTTACAGCTTCCTGAAGCCGAATGTGTGGTATTTAGTTTAATTTAACTCCCTATAATTATCGTGCCGGACTAAACTCTTTCCAAGCCATTTTGAGATAGTAGAACATCGACCAAATAGTAAGTATGGAAGCGGTAAACATCAAAATGTTGCCGATTAGTATTAAATTAAAGCCGTGAAAGTTTTCGAGGCCGATCAAAAGCAGCAGGATTGCGGCCATCTGGGCGGTGGTTTTGAGTTTGCCGATGGTAGCAACGGCCACGCTGCCGTGTTTACCCATTTGAGCCATCCACTCGCGTAGAGCAGATATGGTGATTTCGCGGCCGATGATGATCATGGCGAAAATTACGTAAGTTCGATTGAGGCTGACTAACAGCAACAAAGCCACGGCTACCATGAGTTTGTCAGCCACGGGATCGAGAAAAGCCCCAAAATCGGAGGTTTGCTTCCACAGGCGGGCGAGAAAGCCGTCAAACCAGTCAGTTACGGCGGCAGCGGCAAAAATTATGGCAGCTGCCCAGTTTACGGTCTGCGGGTTTACCCAGCCATCAGGCAGGTAGAAAATGGCAGTAAATGCCGGTATTAGCAATACACGCATCCATGTGAGCAAGATGGGGAGGTTCCATGGCATAGTAAGACTTTCTGTCGATTTTCAGACAGCCCAGGATTTTGGATAGGCCGTCTGAAAAAAGAGATATTTGGCAGAGTGGACTAGGGTTGGTGTGAGTGACGGATTATAACGAATTTAGGGGTAGTTTAGTGGGGAAACGTGCAGGTGGAATGATTTTGCTGATTATTTTTAACAAACTGTTGTATAGCTAGTCCACTGAATTTAAGTATAAGCAGGCGAGGGAGTGAAGCCGAGTGAGATAAATATACAAGAGTCTCTGAGCTAAATGGGATTCGACCAGATGGTGGAGGATGCTGTGGTATGGCGGATTTGAAATGTTGTTTCACGGTGTGAAACAAAACAAACGGGCAGATTGCCCGTTTTATTTTTAAAGGCCGCTTTTGAGGGATTCGATGGCGATGTCGATGAGTTTCTTTATGGTTTATTTTCGGCTTCGATTTTACCGCCGGGGTGGTGGATAGCGGCTTACTTTTTATTACTGCCGATACGGGCAAAGCCGTTATCGACTTGGGTGCTAATGCCGGAGGCGAGCCGACCGGAGAGTTGCAGGGTTTTGCCGCCATTGTCGGCGCCCCATCTTTGGCGGTTTTGGCCACGGCGAAAGTGGCGGTATGGGCATCATCAAGCATATCCTGCCAATCCCAAGACACATGATGGCCTTTCTGCTTCAGATAGGCCACGGCGGCTTCGGGCTGCATGCCGAAGACTTTGATGTCTTCGGGGTTCATCTGCCCATCTCCTGAGCCGCTTCAATCCTGCCGACCAGGCCCGATAAAAATATCAGCCTGGCCAGCTCGTTTTGCAGGGCTTTGTCGTCCATATCCGGATAGGCGGCGGTCAGACGGTCGATCAGCTTGTCGGTGTCGGCATCAGTGTTGCTGCGCGGCTCGCGGCCGATGATCCACGGCGCGCCGAATTTTTCGGCGAACTCCGCCCAGAATTTCAGGCCGCCGCGTTTGAACACGGTCGGCCAATACACACACGACAAATCGCCCGTGCCGTAGGGGTTGGTGTAGCCCGCATTGTGGGTGGGGCAGAGGAATTTATATTCCGGCACCGGTTCGCGCTTGTCGAAACCGCCGCCTGCCGTGAAATACAGACGGCCGTCTGAATCGAACGCAAACCACTCCTGCGGCTTGGCAATGATTTTTTCGGGCAGCCAGTAGTTGCCCGCCGCCCAAACCACCTCAACCGGCTGGTAGCCAAAGAGCGCGGCATCAAGGATGTTGTTGATGAGTTGGTAAAGGTCGATGCTGTTCATAAAACCGTCAATCAGACTTCTTAATGTTTCGGGCGGCACGCCTTCGTCTTCGAGCCGCCATTTCATACTGGTTACCGCCGCTTTGCGCCGGCGACAATGGCCGGCGACAATGGCATCGCCCGACAATTCGCGGTAGACGGCGATATTGCGGCCGAGCTTTTTTAATACCGTGTCGGGGTTGGGCAGCAGCCCGCCGAAACCGCCGGCACCGAAAAACCGGTGTATCACGGCAAGGTGGGCGGTGAGGTTTTCAGGCTTGGCGGCAACGGTGCCGGCAGCAGTTTTTAGTTTGAAATGGGGTTTGTTCATATCTTTATCCGTTAATCATGCGGAATTTTTCGTAGAGTTCCACCCAGTCTCCGACCGTTTCCCCAACACAGAACCGAATACCGTCGGGTATCGCTCTCTACGGACATTCATCCGACCACAACTTTTCAAAAACCATCAATAACGGCGTGCCGGTAATTAAATTGAGCAGGCTGAAAATTCTCATAAATGTAAAAATCAGCCCCACAACAAAGAAGCAGACGGCGGATACGACTAAATACGGCAAGCCTGCAGTAATTAAAAAGATGTTTTTCGGTTTCATTCAATATCCTCCCGTAAAGCGGCTGCTCCGCTTGGCTTTTCTGCTGCTGACACGCACCGGGCCGGTATTCAGTTCGCGGGCGGCATAATGCGCCAGCACAAAAGCAATGCCCGCGTCGCCGTGGCGTTTACGGCCGTCTGCGCCTTTGTTACGCACGGCGGGTATGCGCGGCACGCCGTTAACCAACTCAAACGCGCGCAGGTTATTCAAAATATCTCCGTCTTTCGGCAGGCCATCAAACGTGCCATCTTCCAATGCGGCCTTAAACGGCGCGGTATGCAGCCGGTACCAGTTTTCGGTGAGCATCACGGGCTCGATGATGTTTGCGCCGAACTTGTCCTGCATGGCTTTAGCCAGCGACTGGCCATTGCCGCGTGCGTCGAAATCGATGGCAGTTCCGTACTGAACTGTCCCCCAAGTCAGACACTATCTCCCAATATATTATGATATATGGTGCGGTTTTATGGAAAAGTATTCAAACGGATTCAAATTGGAAGTCATGAAATACCCTCTACAGGCATGGTAAAAACATACCACCAACGTTTTTTCTCTAAACCGCGCTGCCGTTCGCAAACTGGCATCGCGCTATTCTTCACGGGGAGGGCTGCATCAACCGGCAACCAGGTATCTCCGGCTGTCCTTCGGATTGTAACCATTTGAATCTCAAGTTTAACGCTATGGGTATGGTCAGAAATGAAGGGGTATCCCCAAAAGGGACGTGCCCCGCCCGACAACCGCTCGATACTGCACGGAAAGGCCATCTGAAAACAGTTGCCGGAAGGCAAAAGATTTTCAGGCGGCCTTTTCCTGCTTGCTGCACCGCCTTGACGATTTGAACCCCGGCCCGAAAGGCGGGAAACCTGTGAAGAAACCAAACCGGCCAAGGGATAGCCAGCTCGGCTGTCTTGCAACCGGAAAGGAGCTGGTGCAGGAACCGGCGTATCTGCGCGCAGAAACGGTCGTCTCAAAACAGCTCGATGCCTTAATCTGGGAAAACAAAGCGCGGCAGGGCGAAGCCGGACCGTCTCGGGATTCAGGCAGAGCTGTCCTTTGAAACGGCTGTTAGGGATTACCGAATTGCCGCGCGGTATGTTCTGCTGCCAACTGGTTTCTCAGTCAGCGGAAGACCAATATGCCGGTTTAAAACGGCATATCCCTGCGACTTGCCGGCAACACAAAGGATGGTACGGCTGCCGCAGAATAACAGTGGCAATCCGTCACACGAGGGCATTGTGGCCAATCACAAGAAAATCAGCCGTCTGAAGGCGGTGGCAGGCTGGGGCAGCAGCACGGTGGCTCAAATACTTCTTCTGTCGAGGAGGGGAAGGCTGCAGACGTACCGGGTAGAAGCTTCCATATCGGGCATCCCAACCGGAAACAGGTAAGGGATGTCACTGAGTTCAATATTGCAAAAGTCGGAATACTTCCATACGTGCAAATATGCTTCTACTGCCGAATTGGCAGCAGCTTTGCACGAATCTATCCGTTACTGCAATCATAATGGGATTAAGCTGAAATTAAAAGGATTGAGTCCTGTGCCATACAGGATTTGAAACCATGTTGCACCATGCGAAACAAAATAAAAGGAACTGACGTAGATTAGCCCTAAATTCCACACAAATCACACAGCGTTTTTAGCTGCTAGGATGGTGTGCCGAAGTTAAACCGAAATTCACATTCTTTCAAGAACAGTGGAAAGGATTTTCGGTCAATACCGTTATATTTGTGCAAAACGCGCTGCGCCTGATTCCAAAAATTTTCCATACCGTTGATATGGTTTTGGCAGTCGGCAAACGCTTTGGAATGGTTGATACGGTGGTGGGTAAAACCGCTTACATCCGGCTTGCCACAGCTGCTCAGGCCATCCGTATAAACGATACTGTCCGGCATAGTTTTCTTTTTGATTACAGGCACTAATGTCTCAAATTCAACATTGCCGGTTACAACCGTATCAACCTGATTGTGCCGTTTCAGAATGCCGAAAACAGCCGCTTTCCCTGCTGCACCGCGTCCGCATTTTCCTTTGCGATGACCGCCGAAACAGCTTTCATCCAGCCCGGCCGGAGCATTAAAAATTTCATCGGCAGCCGGTGTTAAATAACGGCTGATGACTTGGCGGATTTTGCGGTGAAGAATAGCGGAGCTAGACTGAATGCTCAAAATATCAGCAGCGAAACGGGTAGTAACTTGGAGTACAAAAAATTCAAGCAGTTTCTTTTGAACTCTCTTGCTTAAGTTGCAATTGGTTATCTGCATTTTCGTAGCTTGGCATAACTGCTAATCTACATCAGCCCTAAATAAAAAACGGTTTATCTCAAAAATCACGCCGATTTATCGCGAATAGTTGCAAATAGCCGTATTATTCAGCGCAAAACCTATCGCCTAGCCTGACTTGCTTTCGTCTAGTGGAATCCAAACTGTTTCACCGGTCAAATCCATCTGAGCCCACGTCAAATCTAAAACATTGCCTTGACGTAAATCCGTTGTTAAACCAAATATAACTGTATCCGCCATATTATTAGGAAGGCAGTACGGCAATCAGCTGGTTGGCATTATCAGTAACCACAGTACAAATCTTACCGTGCTGCTCTAGGATGCCGAAAATAGCCGCTTTACCTGCCGTCCATTGACCGTGCCCTTACACCTTGTGCCGAAAAAACTTTCATCCAACTCAACCGAACTGTCAAAAATCTCATTGGCAGCCGGAGTCAAATGATGGTTGGCGGCTTGACAGGCTTGACGATGGAGCAGGGCTGACGAATTAAGGGCATACCCAAAATCTCGACAATGGAACGGGCAGTTGCTTCCAGTACAAAAAGGAGCAGTTTCTTGTACTTTGTTATTTAATTTTCAGTGTGTTATCTATGTTTTTTAGGGTGTGGTTGATGATCTAGTATAGTTCCAAAATAAAAGTTGTTTACATAAAAAGTGCAAATAACTCAATATTTTCAAATATCTAAACAATATCCACACATACGATTTCACTATACAAATCTTTACCTGCTTTACTTAAGTGTGCGGGCTTAAAGGCGGCAAAGGTGTAAGTGATAAAAGGTGTAAGTGATATCGGCATGAAACGAGGCGCCATCTGCTTCACCTGTATCGCCGTTTAAAGCTGTGAGTATGTCTAGTATGTCTAATGCTACTTTCAGGCCGACTGAAAGATTGAACAGGCGTCAGATTCCGGCAATGAAAGCAGGTAAAGCCTGTGCCAAAAATGCCTTCGATAACCACATCGTAAGCTGCTTTCAGACGGCATTGATATTATAGTGCATGACTGGGAAAACTGCCGCAAAATGCCGGCAACAAAAAACTGGCATTACGCCGGAGATGTTTGTTTCGTGGTGCCCAGAAGAAGACTCGAACTTCCACGCCCGTAAGGACACTAGCACCTGAAGCTAGCGCGTCTACCAATTCCGCCACCTGGGCCAATCTGTTGTTAAAGCAAAATTATGATTTAAAACCTATGGTGCCCAGGAGAAGACTCGAACTTCCACACCCGTGAGGATACTAGCACCTGAAGCTAGCGCGTCTACCAATTCCGCCACCTGGGCTTTGCTTTAATCTTTGCTTTCGGTTAAAGTGCTGGCTGCAAAGAGATGAGCATTATATATTCAAATGAAAGATTGTCAATCATCAACATGAAGAAAAATACCAAGTTACTCAGTTTGCGTGAGCAAGACCCGTTTTTAGCGCGCGAACGCCAACGTTACGGACAACCGCTGCCCAGCCGTGAGTGGGTTATCGAATTGTTGGAAAGGGAAGGCGTTCCGCTGAAAATGGCTGCATTGGCAGAAAAGCTGTCGGTTAGCGGCGAAGAATATGATTTTTTCGAGCGCCGTATCAAGGCAATGGCGCGAGACGGCCAGGTGCTGATTAACCGTCGTGGGGCGGTGTGTGCGGCCGACAAACTGGCGCTGGTGAAATGCCGTGTTGAAGCGCACAAAGACGGATTCGGCTTCGCCGTGCCGCTGACTCCCGATAAAAAAGGTGATTTTGTGCTTTATGAACGGAAGATGCGCGGGTTGATGCACGGGGATATCGTTACTGTACGCCCTGCCGGCACGGACCGCAGAGGGCGGCGGGAAGGGCAGGTGCTGGATATTGTTGAGCGTGCCCAAAAGCAGGTGGTGGGTCGTTTTTATGTGGATCGCGGCATCGCTATTTTAGAGCCGGAAGACCGCCGTTTAACCCAAAGCATCGTGCTTGAGCCTGAGGGTTTGGCTGAAATGAAGCCCGAATCAGGGCAGGTGGTGGTGGCCGAAATCGAAAGCTATCCTGACGGCCACCGCCCGGCTGTCGCCAAATTAATCGAGGTGTTGGGAGATTATGCCGACAGCGGTATGGAAATCGAAATCGCTGTGCGCAAACACCAACTGCCGCATATTTTCAGCAAGGCCTGCCAACAGGCGGCTGCTGAAATTCCCAACCGCGTCCTCCCGCAGGATACCGAAGGCCGCGTTGATTTGCGCAGCCTGCCGCTGGTAACGATAGACGGTGAAACCGCACGCGATTTTGATGACGCGGTATATGCTGAAAAACAGGGCCGAAATTTCCGCTTGGTGGTGGCGGTTGCCGATGTGGGTCATTATGTGCGCCCCGATGATGCCATCGACAAAGATGCGCTTGAGCGCGCTACCAGCGTATATTTTCCGCGCCGCGTGATTCCCATGCTGCCTGAAAACCTCTCCAACGGCATTTGTTCGCTCAACCCCGGTGTGGAGCGTTTGTGTATGGTGTGCGATATGGTGGTAACGTATGCCGGCAATATCAAAGAATACCGGTTTTACCCCGCTGTGATGAAATCACACGCCCGCCTCACCTATAACCAGGTGTGGAATTGGATAGAACAGGGCGGCGATTATCCCCACAAAGCGCAAATCGACACTTTATACAAGCTGTTTAAGATTTTGCAGAAAAAACGCCACCAGCGCGGAGCAGTCGAATTTGAGAGTATCGAAACACAGATGATTTTCAACGATAACGGCAAAATCAAACGCATTGTGCCGGTTGTCCGCAACGATGCCCACAAACTGATTGAAGAATGTATGCTGGCGGCCAATGTGTGTGCGGCAGAGTTTTTATTGAAAAACAAACACCCTTCGCTGTTTCGCAACCATTTGGGCCCCACACCAGAAAAACTCACCGCCCTGCGCGAACAACTTGGCCTGCTCGGCCTGCATTTGGGCGGCGGCGACAACCCTGCCCCCAAAGACTATGCCAAACTGGCCGAACAATTCAAAAACCGCCCCGATGCCGAACTGCTGCAAGTGATGATGTTGCGCTCGATGCAGCAGGCCGTTTATGAGCCGGACAACCACGGCCACTTCGGCTTGGCATACGAAGCTTACACCCATTTCACCTCGCCCATCCGCCGTTATCCCGATTTAACCGTCCACCGTGCCATCAAGGCCGTGTTGAAGCAGGAAAAATATAAGCCCGAATCATGGCAGGCGTTGGGCGTGCACACATCGTTTTGCGAGCGGCGCGCCGATGATGCAGGCCGAGATGTGGAAAACTGGCTGAAAACCTACTATATGCGCGACAAAGTGGGCGAAGTGTTTGAAGGCCGCATTTCCGGCATGGCCAATTTCGGTATTTTTGTTACGCTTGAAGGCGTCCATATCGAAGGCATGGTGCACATCAGCGATTTGGGCGAAGACTATTTCAATTTCCGCCCCGAAATCATGGCTATGGAGGGCGAACGCAGCGGAGTGCGCTTCAACATGGGCAGCCGCGTAACCGTTAAGGTGGCGCGTGCCGATTTGGATACCAGCAAAATCGATCTTGCGCTGATCAGCGGCGGCGAAGTGCCGAAAAAGCGCGGCAGAAAAACTGCCGTTCAGACGGCCTCCGACAAGAAAACCACAAAAAGCCGAAGCAAAGCTGCACCCGTTAATAAGTCTGAAACTCAGCCTAAATCAGAAAAAAAGGCACAAACCGCCGTCAAAAACACCCGTAGAAAAAAGGCTGCCGCCACAAAAGGCAGCAAAGTTACAGCCAAACGCAGCAAAAATAAGGCTTAGATTGATACGTTGCTGCGGCAGAGAATCAAGCCATGGTGAACCCGCTTTGTTTCTGCTGCGGTGTTGCTGTGCTTTAGCTCAAAGAGAACGGCGTTGCCAGCCTCCCAAGCGGCAGAGCCGGTTTCATAGTGCCCGTGCTGCTTGGGACTACTGTGGGGCTGTCGGCCTTGTTCCGGCAATTCAGCTCAAAAGAGTGGTTTTAAGCTGCTTTGGAGATGCCGGAATCGGCTTCATGCCGTAACGTCCGCAGCTTGCCGCCTGATATCGAAAACGTGTTTGCCCGCGATAACAACCCGCTTTGAAACCGCAATATTGCCCCGCTTGGCTTTATCGCACTGTTTCTTTCCGCTGCCTTCCATTTCTTTGCAGATTGGCGATATACCGGCTTGGCAAAATTTTAAGGCCGTCTGAAAAGCCGGCGGTGTCAAACCGAATCTTTCAGACGGCCTGTTGCCGGCAAACCTGCTTGTTCCGGCTTGTCTCCGTTATCTCAGCGGAAAAAATCGCCCATGCCTGCGGGCAGCCCCTGTGTAAATACCCCCATGGTTTTGTTGGTGGTTTCCTCGGCTTTGTTTCCTGCATCGTTGATGGCGGCCAAAATCAAGTCTTCCAGCATTTCTTTATCATCGGCAGCTTCCTGAATCAAATCCTGGCTGATGTCGATTTTGCGCACAACGTGGCTGCAAGTCATCACCACTTTCACCAAACCGTTGCCGGCCTCGCCGCTTACTTCGGTTTCGGCCAGTTTGGCCTGTGCTTTTTTCATGTTTTCCTGCATCTGTTGGGCCTGCTTCATCAGGCCGCCCAATCCGGCTTTTCCAAACATAGTGTGTACTCCTTAATATCAATGTGTATAAATGTAGATGGTTAATCAAATGGTTGATAAATTTTCTGCCGGTATTCAGGCCGTTGCGCCAATACGGCCGCTACAGGCAAAAGTTTAATCTCCTCCGGCGGCATCGGGATTATGCGGGAGCCGGACAAAATGGGTGCTACCCAAATCTAAACCTTAGCCCCAGCGCTAAATCACAGCACAATATTTTGATTTAAAATAAAAAGTTTAGCAATCAGCATAGCAATGCCCGCTACGCTGTTCCATCGGACTGCAAACCGACTTTCGCCAACGCACGCAGGCAAACGGGGCGCCGCCCCAGTTTCAGACGGCCTTTATCACGGCTGCTTCAGCTCTAAAGTTTCCGGCAGCCACTGCGCCTCGAAAAACTGCAAAATCTGCTTTGCGGCGGGGTCGGCCTCAAGCAGTTGCTGCGCCTGCCGGCGGCCTTCGATTTGCAGGCGGGCGCGCTGCATTTCAGGCGTTTCCCAGCCCGCATCACCGCGCCAGGCTTCGGTTTGCAGCTTCAAGGTCAAACCGTAGGCTGCGGCCAGCGTGTTTTGGATTTTGTCCAACCGTTCTTTGTTGGTGGTGGCGCGGGCTTCGTGGCTGAGGGCGAACACCAGCAGGCCGCTTTCGGCATCATAGCGGGTAAGGGCGGCGTTTTGGGCGATCATTTGCGCGGCACCGAGTTTGACGGCCAGATGCTTGGCGATTTGCGGCCAGTTTTCGGGCGTCAGATCGGGAAGCGGGGCAAGAGCGGCTTTGTTTTGCGCATCGCGGTTTTCAAGTGTTGCGCTGCCTTCTCTCTCCGCAGCTTCTTCGGCTTGTTTGGTTTCTGCGCCGAATATATCGTCTATGGGCAAATCGGCAGGCGGCAGGTGATGTCCGCCGTCTTCGGGAAAATACGGCAGTTCGTCAGGATAGTCTGCGCCGTTATCGTCAAAACGGTGTTCCAAACCGCTTTCTGCGGCAGAGGCCGTCTGAAAAACGTTGGCCGCACCAACGGCTTCTGCTTCTTCGGTAACAGCGGGGGCAGTTGCGGTTTTGCATTCCGGTTGCGGTAATGCTTCGGCCTGTGCAGAAGCTGCCGGCTGCTGTCCGGCTGCCGGCGGTAAGGTATCTTGGGATGGGGACGATATATCGGCAGCGGACATTGCTAAACCGTGTGCGGCCGTCTGAACGGCGGCGGTAACGGTTGCGGGCGGTTTGGACAATCCGGAGGATTCTGCCGTTTCGGTTTGCGCCACTATGGTTTCCTGCCACGGCGGGGTGTCGTCTGCGGGATTGCCGCTGCTGTTTTCAGGCGGATTGCCGGCAGGCGGTGCGGCCGTCTGAACAGTGTTGGAAACGGTATCGGCGGCGGCATTGGAAACTGGGGTTTCAGACGGCCTCTCCGGCGGAATCAGGGGCTTTTTTGCGGCAGGCTCTGCATGTGCGGGATTGCGCAGCTGCGTGCCTTCGATGATGCTGTCGGCACCGTGGGCTCGGGCGGCCATCGGGGCGAAGGCGAGCATACGCAACAGCGTCATCACAAAGCCTGCGTATTCATCGGGTGCAAGGCTTAAATCGTGTTTGCCGTGAATGGCGCATTGGTAATAAAGCTGAATCTGTTCGCCGCTGAGTTGTTGCGACAGGTGCAGCAGGGTTTTGCACTCGGGGTCTTCGGCAACGGCGGCGGGCACGGTTTGCACCAGTGCCAGCCGTTGCAGCAGCAGGGCCAGTTCGCTTAAGGCGTTGTCGAAACCGATGGCGCGCGCGGCCATTTCCTGCGCTTTCTGCAACAAGGCTCCGCCGTTTTGATTGACGATGCCTTGCAGCAATTCGTAAAGATAGCGTTTGTCTACCGCGCCTATCATTTGGCGCACATCGTGCTCGGTTACACTGCCTGATCCCATGGCAATCGCTTGGTCGAGCAGGCTCAGTGCATCACGCATCGAGCCGGCGGCTGCGCGCCCCAGCAGTTGCAGGGCGGCCGCTTCGTAAGCAATCTGCTCCACCGTGAGCACATGCGCCAAATGGTCGGCCACCTGCCGGGCGGTCATGTTGCGCAAAACGAATTGCAGGCAGCGGCTCAACACGGTAACCGGCACTTTGTGCGGATCGGTGGTGGCGAGGATGAACTTCACATGCTCGGGCGGCTCTTCCAGTGTTTTGAGCATGGCGTTGAACGCGCTTTTCGAGAGCATGTGCACTTCATCGATAATATAGACTTTGTATTTGCCGGCGGTGGGCGCGTATTGGGCGTTTTCGAGCACTTCGCGGATGTTGTCGATGCCGGTGTTGGAGGCGGCATCGATTTCCAGCAGATCGACATAGCGCCCCGCGTCAATCTGCGTGCAGCTTCGGCACACACCGCAAGGCTCGCCGTGACTGGGTGTTTCACAGTTGAGGCTTTTGGCAAGAATGCGGGCAATGGTGGTTTTGCCCACTCCGCGCGTGCCGGTGAGCAGGTAGGCGTGGTGCAGACGGCCTTCATCCAGCGCGTTGCGCAGAGCTTTGACAACATGCTCCTGCCCGACCAAATCGGCAAAAGTTTTAGGCCGCCACTTGCGGGCGAGAACTTGATAGGCCATAAATGATTGCTTTACAAACGATAATTTCCACTCACGCCGTTGGCGATGTCGCGCACGGCGGTTACATACATACGGCTGTGGTTATATTGCCAAACGGTGTAGAAGTTGTTTAAACCGATATAGTATTCATACACGCCCGGGGCGGTTTCGAGACGGTAGAGTATGGCTTTTTCATTGTCGTCCACCACCTGCTGCGGCATCACGCCCAAGCGTTTCAAATCGCCCACGGTTCGGGTGGGCGCGGTTTTTTCATCGATGATGTTTTGCAGCTCCTGTGTGATGGTGAGCGTGGCCGGCACCACCATTTTGCCGCCGCTCTGCCAGCCGTGTGCTTTCAGATAGTTGGCCACCGATGCTGCCACATCACCAATATTGTTCCAAATATCGCGGCGGCCGTCTCCATCGTAATCAACCGCATATTTGCGGAAGCTCGAAGGCATAAACTGCGGCATTCCCATCGCGCCGGCATAGCTGCCTTTGAAGCCGAACACATCGCGCTTTTCTTCCCGGGCCATCAGCAGCAGCTCGTGCAGCTCCTGCTGGAAAAACTCCGCACGGCGGGGATAATCGAATGCCAGTGTGCTCAGCGAATCGGCCAGGCGGAAGCTGCCCATATTGGTGCCGTAATTGGTTTCGATGCCGATAATGGCGACAATGATTTCGGCAGGCACGCCGTAGCCTTTTGCTGCGGCATCTATGGTTTCACGGTGTTGGGTATAGAAACGCCTGCCTCCTGCGATTCTGGCTGCTCCTGCATTGGCCGCGCGGAATTCATACCACGGGCGTGATGTGCCGGGGCGGTTCATAATATTGATAATATTGCCTTTGTATTCCACATTGTTAAAAAAACTCTGCAATTCACCGGCCGAGAACCTGCCGCCTGCGGCTTCGTGGGCGATAAATTTCTGTACATTGGCATTGGCGTTGAAACCGCCCACTGCTACCGAGCCGGCAGCATGGTCAAACACCGGGCGTTTGCCGGCGGGCGGCACCGGCGTTTCCTGTGAGGTGCCGGCGCGGCCGTTTTGAATGTCGCTGCTGCACGAAGCTGCCAGCAATACGGCAAGTGCGCTCCACAATATTCTTTTCATGAATAATCCGTTTTCAATATAGTTAGAATGCGGCGCATAGTGTATCAGACAAACCGGGTTTCCACACATTTATCAAGGCAGATTCAAATACGCATAAGCAAATGCGGTGCGGGCGGCCCGTGTATCGCAGCTTGTGCAGACACCGCAGCCGAACCGGGGTGTTTCAGCAATGCCGAAAACCTGTGTCGGAAGGGCAGCCCAAGGTGTGCCGCCGCCCCACACTATAGGAGGCTGCCAAGCTGCCGGCTTGCCGTAAAAGCTACTGCGCCGCCCAAATAGCCGACAGCAAACCTGCGGACCCGGCAAACTGCATACCTGCCTCATGGGTTTGCTTTTACAATTTGCCTTTAGGATGTTACGCATTAGAGTGGATACAGAGTTTCAATACAGGCAACAGGCATTGTCTCTGCGAAAACAGCTTTGCAGGAAAGTAAGCAGATGATTTTTTCAGACGGCCTGCAGATCTCAATACAGCCAATGCAGTCTTCTGCAAAAAACTTTGTTTCAAAAGAATTTTCAAAATAAAAGCCAAGCCTCCGCCTTGTTTACCGGGCCGTCTGAAACGTAAGCAGTCTGAAATTTGCAAAAACGTAAGGCGTAGACAACATTGGTTTTTTATACTTGCAACCGTTATCCCAAATCCGGCTTTACGGTGTCTGTAACAGGCTGTACTGTATTTCCGGGGTTGTTATTAGATGTTTAAACTGCCACAGCCATATCGACCAATAGCTTTTGCAAACAGCCAATACCCGCTTAGGCGGAACAACGGGGGAAATTACTGATTTTTGCTTGATTAAAGAACAAGCGTTTGTATCGCCGCTGTCTATATAGAATATGATGTTGGTAGGTTCTGAGGGAGAAGATGAAAGATGAAACCCATTCGGCCGTTTCTTCGATTTATAGCGATAGCCGTGTGAAAATCTGTTTCATCACAACAAGCCTGATGTTGCAATGGTAAACAGCACATAACCAAAAAAGCTGAAATCCTATTTGCCGTTTGACAGGGAAAAACCGGTTTGTTCTCTAGTGTTATAAACAAACGGCATGAGTAGAACGGTATTATTCTGACGGGTAATTTAGCGTCCAGCCAGCGGATGGGAATTTCGCCAACAATACAACGTCGGATGCGGTCCCGTCATATTTCTCGGATAAGCGTTGTAAAGTTACCGATTGAAAGATAAAAAGAAGATAGATATGGTGCCTGGATGAAAACTTCGTAGGGCTCAAAATTCAATTGTTCGTTACGATTTCAAAGCGGTCGATTTTCGACTGCTGCTGATAGTGATAGCACAATACATAGTGAGTAACGTTTTATAGGACAAGACACTATCTTTAGCCATATTCTGTATCATGTTTTCGGTAGCCTATCTGCGAGCAGTACACCTCTTTCTAAGACGCAGTAGAAGCCGTAGAATCAGACCAACCCTATTCCAATGCAAAGCGCATCCGAGGTAAACGCGGGTGCAAAGCGAGTTCTAAAACCATCGTTTCCGACATCCTCAAACGAGGCGGAAAGGTTTTGTACCGAAGTTGTTCCCAATACTTCCAAAGCAACGCTGCAAAAGGTTATCGGAGGCCGTATCACAGTCGAGAGCATGACCAATACCGATGGCCAGCGGAGCGCCGAAATGGGTTTTGCAAAGCATTTCAGCGTGCATCACGGCGACAATGGGTTTGCCCGAGGTATGCAACATATCAACGGTATCGAATTCTTTTGGCGCTATGCCAAACATCGCTTGGCACGATTTAACGGGGTGCCGGAGCATAACCTTTGGGGGCTGTCCTAGATAACTAGAACAAATCCTGCTTTACTGATTGTTTTAAAATAGAAATTTGAAATTTTATCTCACTGTTGTTAAAACGCCATTCACACTCTTTCAAATACAGTTCAAAATGCTCTTTGGGAATGCCGTTAAACTTGCGTAAATGGCGTTTTGCTTG
>NZ_JADGLG010000054.1:0-15965 GCF_015235335.1 Neisseria sp. 19428wB4_WF04 | reverse complement strand
GAGCAGGACAACTGCAAAAAGGAGCAGAGTCTGCCCTGCTCGACATCGCCCTAAAATCCCTCAGCAAAGGATTGTGAGTATCAAAAAACGGGCCAAATCAGCCCGTTCATTTTTATTTCACTGTGTGAAACAGCATTACAAATCCGCCATCCCACATCAACCCAACCAGTCCCGCCTAATCCCATTTATCTCACAGACCACTATATATTTATCTCACTTGGTTTTACAATGCGCCGATGGAGGGTTTCACACTGAAACATGAACGGATTAGTTTAAACTTAAAAAAGTCGGGTTCTGTAGTCGACAGAGCCCGGCTTGAAAAGGCTGTTTGAGAAAGATTCTTAACTTGTCTAAGTATTGGGGGATAGTTCACAGCTTTCAGACGGCCTTGTTTACAGCCAACCTTTACGGTTTGCCCCATTCAGAATACGGATGTTTGCTTAAATAAGCATTGGTAAATTTGCCGTCTGATGTAATTTCCCTGCCCAACCATTGCGGTTTGGCAAATGCTGCATCTTCGTCTGGCAACTCCAGCTCTGCCACGACTAATGGAGCGTTGTCGCCGAAATATTCATCGATTTCAAACACAAAACCCCGATAATCAATTTTATAACGCCGCTTTTCGAGTTTAAACAGACACATGGTCTGCATCATCGTTTCAGCGTGCGGCAGCGGGATTTCATATTCAAATTCGCTGCGGGCAACATCTGAAATATAGCCTTTCAACGTGAGCCATGCACGGTTGCCGATGATGCGTACGCGTATGGTGCACTCTTTTTCCACACTCAGATAACCCTGGCGCATGGTTTCCGGCTCACCCGCCTGCGCGCGCCAATCATTGTTTTTTAAGAGAAAACGGCGTTCGATTTCAATGGTCATGTTTTCAGACGGCCTCAAAGGGATAATCAAAACGGTTTGAACACCACCAGATACAACGCAGCAACCATAATTACCACGGGGATTTCGTTAAATACGCGGAACCATTTGTGGGAATAACGGTTGCGGTTGTCTTGAAAATCCAAAAGCAGGCGGTAGCAATAGAAGTGGTAGCCTAACAGCACCACTCCCAACGTTACTTTGGTATGCACCCATCCCATACCCCACCAGCCGGCGGCAAACGGAATCACAAAACCCGTCAACACCGCTCCGATACCCAGCGGCGTCATAAATTTAAATAAACGCTCAGCCATGCCTAGCAGGCGCAGATATTCGCTGCGGTTGCCCGCTTCAACTTGGGCAAGGTTCACATAAATACGCGGCAGGTAAAACAACCCGGCAAACCATGAAATAATAAAAAACACATGCAGCAGTTTGAACCACAAATACATTTTAGACGGCCTTTGGAAAATAACCGACATATTGTAGCCTTAAAAACTAGTCTAATAGTTAAGATTTGTTTAAAAATACATTATTTTTGATAAAATACACTGGATTTACGGAAAGGGAAACCCAAATGATTAAGCAATTCGAAATTCACGGCGGTGTGAAAAAAGAGCTGCAAGCCTATCTTGATGCCCAAAACACCGATTTGAAAACTGCCATGGACAATGAAACGCTTAACCGCGATGTTGCCGCGATTATCCACAACGGCCTACCCGCTATGGTACGCAAAATCTATTCGCTCGAAAAAATGCAAACATTTTTTTGGGAAAAGAAAGACTTAATGGTTGAATTTGTTGCCACCCGCCTGGCTGCTGTCGATAAAAAAACCAAAGGCAGCAAAAACACCGGCCGAAAGAAATGCTGATTAAAATCCCGTTTTAGCTCTGCAGAATAAAAACACAGGTTAAGACTCAATACCTGTCAATACCATATGAAATACCTCGGGCCGTATCGAAACCATATCCGCAACCCAACCCAAGCTGTTCAGACGGCCTGCGGCAATATGCAAAGATTGCCGCAGGCCGGATTTAGCCCGTTGATTCTATGTTAGAATGCCCCCATTTCTGTTTCAGGCCGGCTTAAAACCGACCAAACGGGGAACCGCGCAGCTGCAAAACTTGTCTGCCTTATTTCAAACTTTTAAAACTATGCCGTCCGAAACCCCCGTTTCAGACGGCCTTATCACACAACACTATGAACCGTAAAAATTTTTACCGTATCGCCTTGTTGGGCATTACCGCTGCTGTTTTAGCCGCCTGCGGCACCAAAAAAACCAAGCCCGGCATCGCTGTTCCCCCCGTGCAGCAACCGCCCGCGCCGCCGGTAATACAGGGCGAACCGCTGCCCGCCGGCACACCCGCTCCGGAGGGCTTCGTGCATTCTCCCGGCGGCGGTGCCAGCTACAAAGCCGTATCCCACAACACCATGCCGCAATGGAACGAACAAAACTTTGCCGACAGCCTGCGTTCGTTCCGTCTCGGTTGCGAAAAACTGCAAGCACAGCCCAATTGGCGAAACGTGTGCGCCCAAGCTGCGCAAACGCCCTATAAAAACGCCGAAGCCAAAGCTTTTTTCGAGCAGTATTTCACCCCCTGGCAGGTGAGCGGCAACGGCAGCCTTGCCGGCACCGTAACCGGCTATTATGAACCCGTGCTTTTGGGCGATTCGAACAACACCCGCAACGCGCGCTTTCCCATCTACGGCATTCCCAATGATTTTATTTCGGTTGATCTGCCCGCTTCGCTGCGCAACAGCAAAGCCACCGTGCGTATCCGCCAAACCGGCCCCAACAAAGGTGTAATCGATGCCGCCGGCCCTTATTCGGCCAACCTTTCACAATTTCCGCTTACCGCGCGCAGCCGGGCATTGAAAGGCCGTTTTTCCGGCAACCGCTTTGTGCCTTATTACACCCGCGCCCAGATTAACGGCGGTGCGCTTGACGGCAAAGCGCCGATACTGGGCTATGCCGAAGACCCGGTGGAGCTGTTTTTTCTGCACATTCAAGGTTCCGGCCGTCTGAAAACCCCTGCGGGCAACCATATCCGCGTGGGCTTTGCCGATAAAAACGAACATCCCTATGTTTCGATAGGCCGCTACATGGCCGACAAAGGCTATCTGCCGCTGGCGCAAACCACGATGCAGGGCATCAAAGAATATATGCGCCGCAACCCGCAGCGGCTGGCCGAAGTGTTGGGGCAAAACCCCAGCTATGTGTTTTTCCGCCCGCTGCCGGGCAATGACGATGGCCCGGTCGGCGCACTCGGTACCCCGCTAATGGGCCAGTATGCCGGTGCTGTAGACCGCCATTACATCACGTTGGGCGCACCGCTGTTTGTGGCCACCACCCACCCCGACAGCAACTACGCCCTCAACCGCCTGATTATGGCGCAGGATACCGGCAGCGCAATCAAAGGCGCAGTGCGGGTGGATTATTTCTGGGGCTACGGCGATGAAGCCGGCGCAGTGGCGGGCAAACAGAAACACAAAGGCTATGTGTGGCAGCTTCTCCCCAACGGCATCATGCCCGAATACCGCCCTTAAGGTTCCGGTTTGATTAAAAAAAGCCGTCTGAAAATATTTCAGACGGCCTTTGTGTTTACCCAAAGCAAGAAGGAGGGGGAGTTACGGCACAATCACGGTAAACACATACGCAGCCATGCCCACCAGCAACACCACGCCGTAGAGCATATTGGTGCGGCCGTGGTTGAGTGAAAGCATGACGGTGAAAATTGAAAGTGCCAACAATACCATGGCTTTTAGATCCAGGCCTAAAACCATGTTGATATCAAATAGCAGGCACACGATTACTACGGCGGGAATGGTGAGGCCGATGCTGGCCAGTGCCGAGCCTAAAGCCAGATTGATGCTGGTTTGCAGGCGGTTGCGGCGGGCGGCTTTGAGTGCGGCCAAGCCTTCGGGCAACAGTACCACGGCAGCAATAATCACGCCCACCAATGCTTTGGGCGCGCCCAAATCGGCCACAATGCCTTCCACCGCAGGGGAGAGTGCTTTGGCCAGCAACACCACAATGCCCAGGCAGATAATCAAGAAAATCAGGCTGGTTAAGGCGACTTTCATTGAGGGAGGGTCGGCATGGTGGCTTTGGTCATCGTCATCGGCAAGAAAATAATCACGGTGGCGTATGGTTTGCACCATGATAAACGAGCTGTACAACACCAGCGATGCAACGGCCACAAACACAAGTTGGGCGGCGTTGTAGGTGGGGCCCTCAGTGCTGGTGGTGAAGTTGGGCAGCACTAACGTGAGCGTGAGAATGGCCACCAGGGTTACCAGCGCGGTGGTGGCCGATTTTTGGCCGAAAAACTGTTCGCGGTGCTTTAAGCCGCCAATCAGCAGACACCCTCCCAAAATACCGTTTAAAATCAGCATAATGGCAGCGAAAACTGTGTCGCGCGCCAAATAGGCGGCATTGTCGCCGCCCGCAACCATCAATGAAACAATCAATGCTACTTCGATAACGGTAATCGCCAGTGCCAGAATAATGGTGCCGAACGGCTCGCCGACTTTGTGTGCCACCACTTCAGCATGATGCACAGCCGAGAGTACGCTGCCGATAAGCAAAATGCCGCCGGCGATTTGCAGCCAGCCGCTGTCTTTAATGCCGATAAAGTAAAGGCCCCAAGCCAAAACGGGCAGGGCGAGCGACCACAGGGGAAGCTGTGTGTGCGGGTGTGAAGCCATAAATAACGAATATCCTTATAATGGAAACGGTGTGGAAAAGCTGCGCATTATAACGGATAACAGGCTGTTTTTCATAACCTTATCAAACAAGCGCAATGCTGCTGTTTGAAATTTCCAATGGTTTCTCGGGGGCTGCGTGTAGCGGCCGTCTGAAAGCCCGGACATAACCCTCACTTAGGCCGAACCCTCTGCAAAAAGGCCTGAAGGCCGTCTGAAAGGCTGAAATACCGTTATTTGTGCACCACAGGCGGCAACTCCGGTGGAAAAATTTAACGTTTCGGTCAAACAAATGCTCCAATTTCCGCCTGCGCGGGGCGGCGCAGCGGGCTTGCAGAGCCGGTAACGTTTCTTAATGTTTGGAATGTTGCCGATGCGACAGGCCGTCTGAAAATATTTTCAAACGGCTGTTTCCAACGGCTTGCCGGTTTTTGCGGCACCGCAGCGGGTTGGTGTTTGGAATGTTGCAGAGATTCCAGATGTAGGAAGCGGCCGGGATGTGGCTGCTTTTATCCGGGCAGCTTTTATTTCTTCGGGAGAAGAGCATCCCGTGATGTTGGTTATGTCCGAAAACCGCACGGCGTTGCCGTGCCTTACGCATTTTTAGCAGCCCAAAAAATCCACAAACGGGTATCCCGGCAACAAACGGAAAGGGTGGGCAATGCCGGGGTTGCATGATGGGGCAGGCATGGTTGTGATGCTTGAAAACACCGGCACCAATCCGCCAAATTCCGCTTCCCGCCCGCCGGCGCAGCAGTGCCTGTGTTATAGTGGATTTGCTTTATTTCCGGCACAAAACAGCAGGCCGCAGCTGTTGCAGATAGCACGCAACCGGTTTTGTTGCCGCGCCCAACCGTTTTCTTTGGGACGGAGCGCGGCAGGGCTGCGCCGGAAATAAAGCGGGTTTGCCCTATAACCGTGTTTCTTCCGACAACCGCCGCCCAACTTATGCCCAAGCTTACCGATTTTTCTGCTTCTCATTTTTCCGCCGCTGTTGCTGCATTTTTGGTGTCTTACGGCAGCAGCGCGGTCATTATTTATCAGGCTGCCCTGGCATTCGGTGCATCACCTTCACAAACCGTATCGTGGTTTACCGCGCTCCCGCTGGTATGCGGTGTGCTGACTTTGGGCTTGAGCCTGCGCTACAAAGCGCCGGTGATGATTGCCTGGTGTACGCCCGGCGCAGCGGTGTTGGCAGGGTTGGGCGGCATCGGGCTGAATGATGCGGTAACGGGATTTATGGCGGCAGCCGCCGCAATGTGGCTGGTGTCGGCATTGGGCTGGTTTGACCGCTTGGTGCGCATGATTCCCGCCCAGCTGGCAGCAGCCATGCTGGCAGGCATATTGATTCATTTCGGCAGCCGCGTGTTTGCCGCCATGAGCAGCCAAACAGCTCTGGTGGGGGTTATGCTGGCAGTGTTTTTCCTAACCAAAATCCGCCTCGCGCGTTACAGCATTTTGCTGATGCTGGCGGCGGGGGTCGGCTATGCAGCGTGGTCGGGGCTTATCGACCAAACGCTGCTGGTTTGGCGCAACCCTGTGTTGGAATGGGTCGGCCCCGGGCTGCATTTCGGGCACACCGTCAGCGTGGCCGTACCGCTGTTTATCGCATCACTGGCCACACAAAACGTGCCCGGTATGGCCGTTTTACGGGGCTACGGTTACCAAACTCCCGCCCGGCCGCTGGTGGAAAGCAGCGCGGCCGCCACCTTGCTGGCCGCGCCGTTCGGTGCGTTTATGGTGAACCTGGCAGCCATCAGCTCCGCCATTTGCATGGGCAGCGATGTGGATAAAAACCCCGAACGGCGCTATTTGGCCACCTTATTGCTGGGAGTGGTTTACCTGTTGGCCGCCGCTGCGGGCGGCATTACCGTAGCCATGTTTGCCGCCCTGCCCGCCGAATTGACAGCATCGTTGGCCGGCATTGCCGTGTTCGGCACGCTGCAAGCCAACCTCGCTGCCGCCTGGCAATGCGAACACTCGCGCGAAGCGGCACTGGTTACGCTGCTGGCTTCCGCATCAGGCATGACGCTTTGGGGCATAAGCAGCGCATTTTGGGGGCTCGTGTTGGGTTTGGCGGTTTACCACCTGAACCTGAAAACAGCGAAATAACATAACAAACTGTTTTATGGCTGTTTGAAAGCTGTGAACTATCCCCCAATACTTAGACAAGTTAAGAATCTTTCTCAAACAGCCTTTTCAAGCCGGGCTCTGTCGACTACAGAACCCGACTTTTTTTAAGTTTAAACTAATCCGTTCATGTTTCAGTGTGAAACCCTCCATCGGCGCATTGTCCCAACAATTGCCTTGTTTAAACGGTTTGTCAGCTTTGGCGGCGTACCCTCCTTTTCGTTGAGGACTTTCATGTGTTTTAAGTAGTCGTTCTGCACCCTCATGTACTCCCTCCAACTCTTCAATCAGTTGTGCTCGGGTTTATCGGTGATAAACGGGTTTTTGCATTTAGTCTTCATAGAGGCAGCCTGTAGGTGTTGAAGTACGGCGATACCGCCTTGCCGATAAGCGGCTATCCAACGGCGTAGATGTGTGCGTGAGACGTTGAAGTACCATTTGGTGCGCTGTTGGCTGTGCACTTGGTGATAATAGGGTGCGGCTTGGTATTTGAAGTTGAGTGTATATTTGGACATAAGAAAACAGCACCTTTTAAAGTTGGAGGAAGTGTTTAACCTTAAAAGGTGCTATTTTCTTTGGGGCTGACGTAGATTAGCAATCATGACAGGCTGCTAAAATGAAGATAACAAACTGTAAATTAAGCAAAAAAGCACAGAAGACACTACTCGGATATTTTGTGCCGGAAGTTACCGCCGTTAGGCTGCCGATGTCTTGGGTATCCGGCCCAACACCGCCATACTCTTTTACCGCAAAATCCGCCTCGTCATCAGCCATCATTCGGCCTTGGAGGCCGATCAGGTTTTTGAAGGTTCCGTAGAGTCAGATGAGTGCTGCTCCGGCGGTAAACGCAAAGGAAAACGCGGCACAGGAGCCGCAGGCAAAGTGGTGGTTTTCGGTATCCTCAAACATGGCGGCAAGGTTTATACCGTGGTCGTAGATAACGCCAAAAAAGAGAGTTTGTTGCCTGTTATTGCGAAGAAAATCATGCCGGACAGTGTGGTGTATACCGACAGTTTAAGCAGCGATGATGTCCCGGATGTCGGCGGTTTTCACCACCATAGGATTAACCACGGCAAGACATTTGCTCAGAGGCAAAACCACATCAACGGCATCGGGAATTTTTGGAATCAGGCCAAGCGTGTGCTGCGCAAATACAACGGAATCGACTGAAAGTCTTTTTCCCTATTCTTGAAAGAATGCGGGTTTCGTTTTAACTTTGGCACACCAAGTGAGCAGTTGAAAATCTTGCGGGATTGGTGTGGTATTTAGGGTAAGCTACTTCAACCCCTTTTCTTTTCCAGAAGGCCTTTAGTTTTTTATTCGAATATACCCGGCAAGTCCTAACGTAAAAGCTCACTAGTAATCTGCTGCAAAAACACTAACCTGGATTCGCGGATTTTCCCTGTTCCGGCGGCGGTTTTTACTGCGCAGCCCGGTTCGGCGCGGTGGCTGCAATTGTGGAAGCGGCACTTCCCCGCCAGATGGCGCAGGTCGGGAAAATAGTGTAGCAATTGCGCTGCCTGCAAATGGTACAGGCCGAATTCTTGCAGGCCGGGCGAGTCGATTAGTTTGGTTTCTTCATTTAAATCATATAATTGTGCGTGGGTGGTGGTGTGCTTGCCCGAATCGAGCGCGGTGGAAATTTCTCCCACGCGTGCGGCATCGCTGCCCAAAAGCGCATTGGTGAGCGTGGATTTTCCCATGCCGCTCTGCCCTAAAAAAATATTGGTATGCCCCTGCATCAGCGGCCGCAGGTTGTCGGCGTTATCGAGTGCGCAGGTTTCGACAACGGGATAACCCAATGATTCGTAAAAATTTAATTTTTCCCGCCAAGCCGCTGTTTCGGGCAGGTCGGCTTTATTTGCTACCACCGCTGCACCGATTCCCTCTGCCTCTGCGGCCAGCAGTGCCCGTTGCAACAGCAGTTCGTTGGGTGCAGGCACAGCGGCGGTTACGATAAACAGCTTATCCACATTGGCGGCAATCAGCTTGGCTTTCCGGGCATCCTGCCGGTAGAGCAGGCTTTTGCGCGGCAGATAGTTTTCGATAACTGCCTGACTGCTGTTGACGGGTGTGATATGCACCCAGTCGCCGCAGGCAAAATCCACCCGTTTTTTGCGGGTGGTGGCATCGAAAACGGCACCGGACGGCGTGCGCACGATAAAACGGCGGCCGTAGCTTGCGGTGATTTGGGCGGTGTCGGGCATAAAATCGGGCAGATAGAAATAAAGATTTATTTTACAGGATAATCCGGGCCGTCTGAAAAACCTTTTCAGACGGCCCGGATGACTGACGTTTATATAAAATAACTCTATAATCATTAAACCGTTTTTAGTTTTTGAGGGAACCACTATGCATAAGAGTGCTTTTTTTCTGGCTGCCTTTGCCGCCTTGTCTTCGGCTTCTGCCGCCGAAATTTATATTGCCGAGCAGATTCCTTATCAGGATGAAAGCCGCATCGATCATCGGATAACATCCGAATGCACGAAAATCGGCACGGTTATGTCTGAATCCATTGTGAAACATGCAGCAGCGCAAGGAGTTACCGTTGTGCGCTCTACCGAGCCTGAAAAATATGGCCGTTATGCAAAAATCACCATCGACGCGGCCATGAGCTCAGGCAATGCCTTTATCGGCCATGCCAAAGGTTTGTCGGTATATAACGAACTGTTTCAAAATGGAAAAGCAGTTCACAAAACTACCATGAGCCGCAATTCCACGGGCGGAATGTTCGGCGGCTTCAAAAGCTCGTGTTCCGTGCTTTACCGCACCGCCAACGTACTGGGCAAAGACATTGCCGGTTGGCTGGCAGCCCAAAACAAACCGTAACCACCAATTTTCAAACCATCGGCAAAGGTCGTCTGAAACGTTTCAGACGGCCTTTGTGTTTCAGACGGCCTTTACACAGATCAATGATAAAATAATGCTTTCCCGCCTAACCTGCCTTGCCCAAACGGCCTTATGCTCACTGATTTAGAAAAAAACGCCATCCGCGACCACTACCGCGCCATTTCGCAAAACCTGCCGCAGTTCCGCCCGCGGGCAGCTCAGCGGGAAATGATTGCGGCCGTTGCCAACGCCTTTTCGCGCACGCAAACCCGTGCCGAAGGCGAAGAAGCACCCAAGCGCGAGGGAGAAAGCATTGTGGTGGTGGAAGGCCCCACCGGTGTGGGCAAAAGCCTAGCCTATCTGCTGGCGGGCGGCATCATGGCGCAAACGCGCGGCAAGCGGCTGATTGTGTCGAGTGCCACGGTGGCCTTGCAGGAGCAGCTGGTTAACCGCGATTTGCCGTTTTTAGTGGCCCAAAGCGGTCTAGAGCTGACTTTCGCGCTCGTCAAAGGGCGCGGCCGCTATCTCTGCCCCTACAAACTCTACCAGCTCACCCAAAGCAATGCCCAGCAAAACCTGCTCGGGTTTGAAACGCCCGCCGTGTTGTGGGACAGCAAGCCCAAGCCCGAAGAATTAAAGCTCTTGCGCGGTATGGCCGATGAATTTGCCGCCCGCCGCTTCAACGGCGACCGCGATACCTGGCCGGAAAAAATCGACGATGCGGTGTGGATGAAGGTGAATAACGACAATTACGGCTGCCTCAAAGCCGCCTGCCCCAACCGCCCGGAATGCCCGTTTTACCTCGCGCGCGACACGCTCGAAAATGTCGATGTGGTGGTGGCCAACCACGATTTGCTGATGGTCGATATCGGCATGGGCGGCGGCGTGATTCTGCCTGCGCCCGAAAACAGCTTTTACTGCATCGATGAAGCCCACCACCTGCCCAAAAAAGCCCTCAGCCAGTTTGCTGCCGAACACTCATGGAACCAGGCCGTGTGGGCGCTGGAAAAACTCCCCGCCGTTACCGGCAAAATCGCCGCGCTCACCGACAAGGCCGAGCTGGCAAACTTGGCGGACGAAGCCGCCGCCGCCCTGCTCGAAAGCCTGCACGAATGGCAGTTTCATCTTTCCGAAGAGCCCGAATTGAGGCCGTCTGAAAACAATGAATCGGTGTGGCTGTGGCAGGACGGAAAAATTCCCGAAGCGCTGGAACTCACCGTATCCAACACCGCCGTTGCCGCCCGCAGCCTCTACAAACACGCCAACGGTCTCAACGATGCATTGGCCGCCGCCCGCCGCGACAAAGACCAAAACAGCTCCCAAATCGACCGTCTCAGCACCGAATTCGGCGTATTCCGCGCCCGCATCGAGCAAATCACCGCTGCTTGGGATTTGCTCGCTACCGTACCCCCTGAAGGCGAGGAGCCGTTGGCCAAATGGATTACCCGCCGCCTTGACGACAAAAACGACTACATCTTTCATGCCAGCCCCATCAGCAGCGCCTCCCATCTGGCCAACAACCTGTGGCGGCGCGCTGCCGGCGCTGTGCTCACCTCTGCCACCCTGCAATCGCTGGGCAGTTTCAACCTGATTTTGCGCCAAACCGGCCTGCAATGGCTGCCCGAAACCACCACGCTCGCCCTGCAAAGCCCGTTTGATTTCGATGCACAGGGCGAGCTGTATCTCCCGCCCGTGCACGCCAGCCCCAAAGACCCCGCCGCCCACACCGCTGCCATTGTCGAATGGCTGCCCAAACTGATTTGCACTGAAGAAGGCATCGGCACACTGGTGCTGTTTTCTTCACGCAAACAAATGCAGGAAGTGGCTCTGCGCCTGCCCGAAGTCTATCTGCCGCTGTTGCTGGTGCAGGGCGAGCTGCCCAAAGCAACGTTGCTGCAAAAACACCATCAGGCCGTTAGCGAAGGCCGCGCCAGCATTATTTTCGGGCTGGACAGCTTCGCCGAGGGGCTGGATTTGCCCGGGTTGGCCTGCGTGCAGGTGATTATCGCCAAACTGCCGTTTTCCATGCCCGACAATCCCGTTGAAAAAACCCAAAACCGCTGGATAGAGCAACGCGGCGGCAACCCTTTTATCGAAATCACCGTGCCCGAAGCCAGCATCAAACTGGTGCAGGCAGTCGGCCGCCTCATCCGCACCGAAAGCGATTACGGCCGCGTAACCATACTCGACAACCGCGTCAAAACCCAAAACTACGGCCGCCAAATGCTCGCCTGTCTGCCGCCGTTTAAAAGAATCGGATAATGGGCGCAGAGGTCGAAAGCCCTGCAAAATTCAAAAAACTTGTTTACCGCCGTCACCGGGTTTAAACCGGGCACGGCGGCAGTTATGGTGAATCCGCTCCGCATTTCCATTACGGCGCGGCCAAACCCCGACCCAAAGAAAACGGTTTTGCAAACCGCTTAAGCGGTATGAAACTGGTTCCATATTGCCGGCAGCTTGATGTCTTGTATCGAAAATAAAATAGATACACGATTAAAAAGCCTTTGCAAAACAAATTTAGGCCGTCTGCAAAACAAATTTAGGCCGTCTGAAAGGCTTCCATACCATTATTCCCACTCATATTCTCACTCAGGCGGAAATTCTGATAAAAATATTGAAATATTATCAAATAAATACCCGAATGCCCGAACGCTCGGATTACCGCCGGCGCGGGGGCAGCACAGCAGGCTTGCGAAGTTGATAGCGGCAAACAAACTTCCTGTGGTGTTTTTGAATGTTGCAAAGGCCCCAGAGATATTTTTAGACGGCTTGAAATTATTTTTGAAAAAATCCCAAATTAAAAAAACCTGCTTGCCTATAAATGCGGCCCAACAAAAGGCCGTCTGAAATATTTCAGACGGCCTGCTTTATTTTGATTGAGTGATTGTGAAGCGTAAACAGCCGGTTAATTAAGTAGGAAAATTACTTAATCAGCTTGGCGAAATATTCCAAAGTGCGCACCAACTGGCAGGTGTACGACATTTCATTGTCGTACCAAGCCACGGTTTTCACCAACTGTTTGCCGCCCACGGTCATCACCCGGGTTTGGGTGGCATCAAACAGCGAGCCCGCTTCCAAACCGATCACATCGGAAGACACGATTTGGTCTTCAGTGTAGCCGTAAGACTCGCTTTGGGCAGCTTTCATGGCGGCGTTAATCTCTTCAACAGTAACGGTTTTTTCAAGCACGGTAACCAGCTCGGTGAGCGAACCCGTGGCCACAGGCACGCGCTGGGCAGAACCATCGAGTTTACCGTTCAGCTCGGGGATCACCAAGCCGATGGCTTTGGCGGCACCGGTGCTGTTGGGCACAATATTAATGGCAGCGGCGCGGGCGCGGCGGAAATCGCCTTTGCGGTGCGGCGCATCCAGTGTGTTTTGGTCGCCGGTGTAGGCATGAATGGTGGTCATCAGGCCTTCAACCACGCCAAACTGTTTCTGCAGCACGGCGGCCATCGGCGCCAGGCAGTTGGTGGTGCACGAAGCGGCAGAAATCACGGTTTCGCTGCCATCGAGAATTTCTTGGTTCACGCCGTAAACCACAGTTTTCACATCATTGCCGCCGGGTGCGGAAATCACCACTTTTTTGGCACCGGCGCGGATATGGGCTTCGGCTTTGTCTTTTTTGGTGAAAAAGCCCGTGCATTCCAGCACCACATCCACACCCAGCTCACCCCACGGCAGCTCTTCGGGGTTGGGGTTGGCAAACACTTTGATTTCTTTTCCGTTTACGGAAATAGCGCCGTCTTTCAGCTCGGCAACGCCCTCAAAGCGGCCTTGGGTGCTGTCGTATTTAAACAGGTGCAGCAGCATATCGGCCGGCGTTAAGTCGTTTACCGCCACCACTTCGATGCCTTCGGTTTTGATGATTTGACGCAAAGCCAAGCGGCCGATGCGGCCGAAGCCGTTAATCGCAACTTTAATGCTCATTTCGATTTGCTCCTTAAAACAAATAGTTTGGGTTGATTGTTTGATTTGCTGCTTTTTACCATGAAATAAAATTACTACCTAGCACTACTTTGATAAAGCCGCAAAAATCTGATTTAAATTAAGTAAGCATCGGATAAAGGGGATAAAGGCCGTCTGAAAATTTTAATATTTTGATTTAAAATATCAAAATATGATTTAAAGAAAATATTCCTTGTTGCGGGTAATGATTTTATGCTTGAAAACATCAAGATATTATTTATTGCAAGATATTATTTATTGAATGTTGTCGATAAAAGCGGTATCAATCCAAAATAAATGAGAATTAAGCTGAAATAATCTTTCAAGCTGTAGATAAACAATCAGACACCCGCATTTTTCAGACGGCCTGATACAAGATAACGATAAGTAAATACTATTAAAAATATTATGCCGGCAGCTCCGTTTTACCGTATAGTGGATTCAGTTCATTTTCGCTACAGACAGCCCGCCCCTGCTTGAAGCAAACAATTTGGCAAGCTGCCAAAGCGGCTGCCGAACCGGCTTCATACTGCTGTACAACCTATGGCTTGCCGTGCTGTATCGGAATCATGAAATCTATTGTATTATCAAAAACATCTTTTCCGGTCGTATTTTGTGAAAGGCAAATTATGCTGCAAAGAACACTGGCGAGACCCATCAGCGTAACCGGAGTCGGCCTGCATTCCGGCGAACGCGTGGCGCTCACACTCCACCCCGCATCTGAAAACAGCGGTATTTCATTCCGCCGCACCGATTTGGGCGGCAAACAGGGCGAAATAATCGCGCTCACCCCTTATCTGATTAACGACACCCGTTTATCCTCCACCGTGGTAACCGATTCGGGCGTGCGCGTAGGCACCATCGAGCATATTATGTCGGCATTGGCGGCTTACGGCATCGATAATGCGCTCATCGAGTTGAATGCGCCTGAAATTCCGATTATGGACGGCTCCAGCCTGCCTTTTATCTATCTGCTGCAAGATGCGGGCATCATCGATCAAAAAGCGCAGAAACGCTTCTTGAAAATTTTAAAACCGGTAGAAGTGAAAGAAACCGGAAAATGGGTGCGCTTCACGCCCTATAACGGTTTCAAAATAACGCTCACCATCGAATTCGACCACCCTGTGTTCAACCGCAGCAGCCCCACCTTTGAAATCGACTTTGCCGGCAAATCCTATATAGACGAAATCGCCCGCGCGCGCACGTTCGGCTTTATGCAGGAAGTAGAGCTGATGCGCTCGCACAATCTCGGCCTGGGCGGCAACCTTTCCAACGCCATCGTAATCGACGATACCGATGTGCTCAACCCCGAAGGGCTGCGCTATCCCGATGAATTTGTGCGCCATAAAATTCTTGATGCCGTAGGCGATTTGTATATTTTAGGCCACCCGATTGTCGGCGCATTTGAAGGCTACAAATCAGGCCACGCCATCAACAACGCCCTGCTGCGTACCGTTTTGACCGACCCGGCTAACTACGAATGGGTAGAATTTAAAAACGAAGAAGATTTGCCCCCCGCATTTCACAAATTGCCCCGCGCCGCATAGCATTTTTCATACCCGTTAAAGCAACGAAACAAACAGAATAAAGGCCGTCTGAAAATATTTTCCCATAAGGAAACTTTTCAGACGGCCTTATATATTGCACCCCAAGAAAAGGGGTGTATTTTTACATTATACCCCTTGACAAAACAGAATAACCGACTTTTAAAAGAGGTCTCAAATGTCATCAGCCTACTACACCGTAACACCCGAACCCGAACTTTTTCCCAAGTCCTACATTGTCCGCATTTTCAGAGACGACAATCTGAGCCGCACGGTCTGTTTTCCTGTCTGCAATCCTCTGAACCGTGTCAAAACCGTCAATCAGGCTTGCGAATACGGGCGTTTGGCCGTGCGCCAAATCATGGATAGGGAGTCTGCCGAATGATTAGCCAAGACAAAGCAAAAAAAGCGCGTGAAGCCGTATTTGGTGGCGGCGGCTTTGCCGACGCGCCAAAGGCGGCTTCATGCGCCGGTATGGCGCCCCCTTATCTAACAGGGGGGGAGCAGAAACGGCAGCGGCCGTAAGCGCGGAGCAGGAAGCGTTTGAAAAATACACCCACTTTCTGACCGATTCCAAAGGCCGTCTGCTGGAGATTCCGTTAAGACGCGGTAAGGCAGATTCTGCCTTTATCGACCAAATCAGTTTTTCAATCCACGAAGATACTTTGTCGCTGCTCGCCGGTTACCCGCTCGTTTCCGATGATGAATATATTGTCCGTGCGTCTATGGAACTTAGCGGTATTTTCGGCTTCGGCATTACCGAAAAAGCCAAACATACGGGCGGGCGTTTTTATGATTCCTGCTGGCTTGTTAAATATCGTGCAAAACTGAGCCAGGGAAACGGGGAGTTGTGCTCCAAAATTGAGCCACTCTCCGTTTGTTATAAACTGCTCCGCTTTATCACACAGCGGAGCCCAACCTGGATGTTATGCA
>NZ_JADGLG010000053.1:0-16048 GCF_015235335.1 Neisseria sp. 19428wB4_WF04 | reverse complement strand
CCTTGCTGTTTGAGCGCTTTGATGGCCGCAACCGTCTCCTGATTCAACATGAAAGCAGCCTTTGTTTTTTAAGTCAGGATGGTCAATTTCTGACTGCCGTCAGGTGGTCATTTTTGCACTGCCGGTAGCACCGTTCTCCAATTCAAACTGCACACGCTGTATCCTGATACACCCTACCCTGCCGAATTTCTCAACGCGCTGAAGGTGCTGATTTGCACAAATCTAGCCGTTACTACAACCATAATAGGATTAATTGGAATGAAAAAGATTGAGTATTGTGGCATACAGAATCCAGGCCTTAGGAGTCGATTGGTTAAGCTGTTCAGTTTTTTTTGGGGGCTCATTTCGGGGCTGTTTTTTATGTCCGATACTGTCTAACGCCACAAACCAAGATTCAATCTTGATAAGGTTTTTGGACTGATTTAGTGTTTTCTACCGCCCCTTGGCCTATTCGGAAAAGGCGTACCCGACAAAGCAGAAGCCAGTAGAAGAAAACACAGGTGTGTCTCGTTGGTTGCCGCATACATCCACGAAAAAAGCGGCTTTATTGCGCTCATAGGCCTATTGTGGAGCCATAAAGGGCAGTCTGTTTGAGGCATGGTTTGAACACATACTGCTACCCGAATTAATGGAAAAATCCATCATTATTATGGATAATATAAGTTTCCACCACGTGACTGTTTTGGCGGAAACGGCGGAGAAACAGAGGTACAAAGCTTTGCTGTCTGCACCTTGTCTGCCCGAGGAGCTTAATCTGATTGAGAAGGCATGGGCAGATATTAAAAAGCATTTACGGAAAGTTTTACCTGATAGGGAAGGTTTTACGGGTACACTATTACGATACGAAGTTTTTATTAATTAAATCAAAGGCTGTCTGAAAGTTTTCAGACGGCCTTTGATTTTAAAGATAACTGTGTTTATTTCAATGTTGATGCTTCTTGAGCCAAGCGGGTGATGGTTGCCCAATCTTTGTTTGCTACGGCTGTTTTGGGTGTGAGCCAAGTGCCTCCTACGCACAATACGTTGGGCAGTTTGAGATATTCGGGAGCGGTTTCGGGAGTGATGCCGCCGGTGGGGCAGAAGCGTACGTGGGCATAGGGGCCGTAGAGGGCTTTGAGCATGGCTTTGCCGCCCACCACTTCGGCGGGAAACAGTTTCAAGGTGTCGATGCCGTACTCGAGGGCGAGTTGTACTTCGCCGGGCGTGGCCACCCCGGGAATCAATGGGATTCCGCTGCTGCCTGCGGCTTTTGCCAGCGATTGATGCAGGCCGGGGCTGATGGCAAACTGTGCGCCTGCGTCTTCAACGGCTTTGAGTTGGTCGGGGTTGGTTACGGTGCCTGCGCCGACAATGGCGCCTTTTACTTCTTTTTTAATCAGTTCGATGGCTTTGAGGCCGTGTTCGGTGCGCAGGGTGATTTCGAGAGTGGGAATGCCGCCCTCAACCAAGGCGTTCGCCAGATCAACGGCTGTGTCGATGTTGTCGATGGACATCACGGGAACGACTGCACCGGCAGAAAGAATATCGCGTGGATTCATGAAATTGCTCCGAAAGGTGGTAAATTTTTTCAGACGGCCCATGTTGGCAGAGGCCGTCTGAAAGGCATAGAAACCGCATAAGGCAGCTGCTTCAGACGGCCTTGCGGTGTCGGCAGGCAAAACTCAGGCGAAGCTGCCTCCCAAGCTGACGGCGCCGGTTTCGGCGCTGCCGGTGATGCTGCGGAAGCCTGCGAACAGCTCGCGGCCTACGCCGTAATGGTTGTTGCTCAAATCGTGTTCGGGGGTTTCGCGCGCAGCCCATTCTTTTTCATCGACCAGTGCGGTAAGTTCGCCGGTAACGGAATCGAAGCGGATTAAGTCGCCGGTGCGGATTTTGCCGATACCGCCGCCGAGTAGGGCTTCGGGGCTCATGTGGATAGAGGCCGGTACTTTGCCTGATGCGCCCGACATGCGCCCATCGGTAACCAAAGCCACTTTGAAGCCGCGATCCAGCAGAATCGCCAAGGGCGGGGTGAGTTTGTGCAATTCCGGCATACCGTTGGCGCGCGGCCCTTGAAAGCGCACCACACACACGAAATCGCGCTCCAACTCGCCGCGCTCGAATGCAGCCAACACTTCTTTTTGGTCGTTGAACACAATGGCAGGGGCTTCGATAACGCGCTGGCTGTCTTTCACGGCAGACACTTTAATCACGCCGCGGCCGATGTTGCCCTTCATCAGGCGCAGGCCGCCATCGGGTGAAAACGGGCGGGAAAACGGACGCAGAATATCTTCGTTGCGGCTTTCGGCCACGGCATCGCGCCATTCGAGTTTGCCCTCAATCAGAAACGGCTCTTTGGTGTAGGCCTCCATGCCGTATCCGACCACGGTTTCCACATCATCGTGCAGCAGGCCGTTGTTGCGCAGCTCGCGAATCACAAACGGCAGGCCGCCGGTGGCGGCGAAATGATTGACATCGGCCTGACCGTTGGGATAAACGCGGATCAGCAGCGGCACAATCGAAGAGATTTCATCGAAATCGTCCCAATTGAGAATGATGCCGGCCGTACGCGCCATGGCCACCAGGTGCATGGTGTGGTTGGTGGAGCCGCCGGTGGCCATCAGGCCGATAACGGCATTGACAAACGATTTTTCATTCAACATTTCGCCTATGGGCTTGGCGGTTTGGTTTTTGATGCTTTCGGCCAAATGGGCGGCAGCGTGGCGGGTGAGCGCTTCGCGCATCGGAGTGTAGGGGTTGAAAAAGGCGGCGGCGGGCAGGTGCAGCCCCATCATTTCCATCATCATCTGATTGGAGTTGGCGGTGCCGTAAAAAGTGCAGGTGCCGGGGCTGTGGTAAGAGCCCATTTCGCTTTCGAGCAGCGCATCGCGGCCGACTTTGCCTTCTGCAAACAATTGGCGGGTGCGGGCTTTTTCTTTGTTGCCGATGCCGCTGGTCATCGGCCCTGCGGGCACGAAAATTCCGGGAATATGGCCGCAGCTGAGCGCCCCCATCACCAAGCCGGGCACGATTTTGTCGCATACCCCGAAAAACAGTGCGCCGTCAAACATTTGGTGCGACAGGCCGATTGCGGTGCTCATGGCAATCACATCGCGCGAAAACAGTGAAAGCTCCATGCCTTCATAGCCTTGGGTGATGCCGTCACACATGGCAGGCGTGCCGCCGGCCACTTGGGCGGTTGCGCCGTGTTTTTGCGCTTCGTCTTTAATCCATGCGGGAAATTCGGCAAACGGCTGGTGGGCGGAAACCATATCGTTATAAGCAGTAATCATGCCCAAATTGGGAATATTGTGTTTGAGCATTTCGATTTTGATGGTTTTGGGCATGGCAGCATAGCCGTGTGCCAGATTGGAGCAGCCCAATTGGTCGCGCTCGACACGCCCCTGCTGCCTGAGTGCGCGGATACGCATCAAATAAGCTTCCCTCGTGGGGCGGCTGCGTTCGGTGATGCGCTCTGTGACGGCGGCAAGTTTGGGATGGATTTCGGTCATGATGCGGCCTGCCTTTCGTGGTAGTGGTCGGCGGTGTTTCTTCAAATGAGATGTGTAAAGTTGTTGTGCGGCTGGGTTTGATTGCAAACGGCAGAGGCCGTCTGAAAAGCCTTTATTGGATTATAATACAGTTTGTAGTTAAGTTACAGAATAATGCTTGAACTATGTCAAATTTTGTTTCGCGGTTCTGTAACAAAATAGCATTCAGGACGGGCGGTTAGGTTTAACCTGCTCTGTTTTTATTTAAAACAGCATAGACAAAACGTGTAGCGCTGTGTAGGATTGCTACTGGGTTTCAGGCGGTGGCAGCAGGTTTCCATATGTAATTACAAGCCCGTATATCCGTATTATGATGGCTGCCATTTTGTACAGAGCAGGCCGGAGCCGGCGGCAGCACCGGTTTTCCAAGAATAGGCAAATCAACTTTGATGAAAGAAAAAACGATGGATAAGCAAACAAATTTTGACTTGGTGCTGTTTGGCGCAACCGGAGATTTGGCCATGCGCAAACTGCTGCCCTGCCTCTATCAGGCCCACGTTGCCGGCCTGCTCCACCCCGCGGGCCGTATTTTGGGAGTGAGCCGCAGCGAATTGGATACCGCAGGCTTTCTCGAAAAAGTAGACTCCGATTCCAAAATCCACATCAAACAGAATTTCAGTGAAGAGGCGTGGGCTTCTTTTATCAAGCGCATACACTATCTGACTGTAGATGTAACCCGGCCCGAAGATTTCAAAGCCTTGGCCGAAGCCGTGAAAGCACGCCGGGAAACCGACAACGTGGTCATTTATCTCTCTACCGCGCCGAAATTTTTTGCCCCTGCCTGCGCCGAGCTGGCCAACGTGGGCTTAAACGGCAGCAATGTACGCATCGTGCTTGAGAAACCGCTGGGTACCGATTTGAAATCCTCCCAAGAAATCAACACCGATGTAGCACGCTATTTCCAAGAAGAGCAGGTTTACCGCATCGATCACTATCTGGGCAAAGAAGCCCTGCAAAACCTGCTGGCGCTGCGTTTTGCCAATCTTGTGTTCGAACCGCTGTGGAACAACAAATATGTGAAAAGCGTGCAGCTCACCATTGCCGAGCAGTTGGGCGTTGAAGAGCGCGGCGAGTTTTACGACATCACCGGTGCCTTGCGCGATATGGTGCAGAACCACCTGATGCAGATGCTGTGTATGACCGCGATGGAAGTGCCCAAAAGCCTCGATGCCGATGATGTGCGCGATGAAAAACTGAAAGTTATCAAATCGCTCAAGCCACTCACTTATGCTGATGTAGATACCGATGTGGTGCGCGCGCAATACACCGAAAGCAAAGGCATGAACGGCTATCTGCAGGAGCGTAACGTGCCCGCCGGCAGCCGCACCGAAACCTATGTGGCCATCAAGGCCGAAATCAACAACGAGCGCTGGGCAGGCGTGCCGTTTTATCTGCGCACTGGCAAGCGTTTAACCGGCAAAGTGGCCGAAATCGTGTTGAACTTCCGCGACCTGCCCCGGCATATTTTTGAAAACAGCCAAGCCGCGCCCAACCGTTTGGTTATCGAATTGCAGCCCGCCGAGTCGGTACGCCTCTACACCCAGGTCAAAACCCCGGGTGCAGGCAACAAAGTGGAGCTCACCGCCCTGAGCGTGGACATGGGCAAAGAGATACAAGGCCGCCGCGCCGAAGCCTACGAGCGGCTGCTGTTGGACGTGATTAACGGCAAGCTGGCGCTGTTCAACCGCCGCGACGAGTTGGAAGCCGCTTGGGAATGGGTGATGCCGATTATGGAAAACTGGGAAAACAGCCCCACCCCGCCGCACGGCTACCCCGCCGATTCATGGGGCCCCGAAGCTGCCCGCAACCTGCTCGCACGCAACGGCGACAAGTGGCACGAAGAGCAGTAAATGTTTTTCAGACGGCCGGCAGCCTGCGCGGCATGAAAGCTGCCGTAAACAAAACCGTATGGCCGGCACCTTTTGAAAACCGCCACGGCATCGGCCCGCATCGTGCTGCCTGCATTACATTATCTGAGGGTTGCCGCTTTGCGGCCGTTTCCCGCTTTAATGAGCCGGGCAGCAGGCCATCTCCTTCTGTGCAAGGCCGCCGGCATACAGCACGGCAGCGCTGCCGCCGCATAAAGCGGATTAGAACGGAAACAAAAAACGCCCCGCAATAGTGTGCAGCAACTGTTTTTTTGCCGCCGGCTGTAAAACCGGCGCCGCCCGGCAGCGTAAAACAGGCTCAGGCCGTCTGAAAGCCGGGGATAACAACCGAACCAGGAGAAAATTTATGGCTTATCAATGGCATTCTTACGAAAACGCAGCCGCGGCTTCTGCCGCATTGGCCGATGCGGTAGAAGCTGCCCTGCAACACGCGCTGAACAAAAAAGGCAGCGCCGTTTTGGCCGTTTCGGGCGGCCGCTCCCCCATCGCCTTTTTCGAGGCCTTGTCGCAAAAAAATCTGGATTGGCAGAATATCGGCATCACCCTGGTAGACGAGCGCATCGTGCCCACCACCCACGCCGACAGCAACACCGGCCTGGTGCGCCGGCACCTGCTGCAAAACCAAGCCGCCGCCGCACAATGGATTCCCGTGGTGGAAGCCGGCACAACCGAAACCGGTTTGCAGCCCGAAACCGTGGTTCAGACGGCCTTGCAGCACTATCGGCAGCCCGATGTGCTGGTGTTGGGCATGGGCGGCGACGGCCATACCGCATCGCTGTTCCCCCAAGCTCCGCAGCTCGATAAAGGTTTGGACAGAAATAACCCGACCCCGCTCCTGCACACCACACCCGTTACTGCGCCGCACGAGCGCGTGAGCATGACGCTGGCTGCTATCGCGCAAACCCCTGCCGTGTTTCTGGCCATCGGCGGCGCAGAAAAAAAAGCGGTGTTTGACCAAGCCGCCGCCGCACCCAACAAAGCCTACCCCGTCAGCTACATCATCAACCACGAAAAGGTAAACTGCCATGTCTATTACGCAGCATAAAAAAGCCGCCCCGCCCCAAACATCTGCACAATGGCCGCGCCTTGTGGCCGATATAGGCGGCACCAATGCCCGCTTCGCGCTGGAAACTTCGCCGCAGCAGATTGAAAAAATCGAAGTGCTGCCCTGCAACGATTACGATACCATTATCGATGCGGCAAGAGAATATCTGCGCCGGGCAGACAACCCAAAAATCAGCCACGCCGCCATTGCCATTGCCAATCCGATTACCGGCGACTGGGTTCAGATGACCAACCACCATTGGGCGTTTTCCATCGAAACCACCCGCCAATCGTTAGGTTTGGAAACCCTGATCATGCTCAACGACTTTACTGCGCAGGCGTTGGCGATTACCCAGGTGCTGCCGGAAGATTTGGTGCAGGTGGGCGGCACCCGGCCCCTGCCCAACGCGCCCAAAGCCGTGATCGGGCCGGGAACCGGCTTGGGCGTGAGCGGCCTGATTCCAAGCAATGCAGGCTGGGTGCCCCTGGCCGGCGAGGGCGGGCATGTGAGCTTTCCGCCGTTTGACGATGCCGAAGTGATGATCTGGCAGTTTGCTAAGAAAAAATACGGCCATGTGTCTGCCGAACGCTTTTTAAGCGGCGCCGGCCTGACGCTGATTTATGAAGCGCTGGCTACCAAAGAAGGGGTGAAGCCGCAAAAACTCACCCCCGCCGAAATCAGCGAGCAGGCCTTGAGCGGTTCATCGCCTTTGTGCCGCCTGGCCTTGGATATTTTCTGCGCCATGCTCGGCACCGTGGCCTCCAACTTGGCCTTAACGCTCGGCGCCGGCGGCGGCGTGTATCTGTGCGGCGGCATCATTCCGCGCTTTATCGACTATTTCAAATATTCGCCGTTCCGCAGCCGTTTTGAAAACAAGGGACGCTTCGATGCCTATCTGGCAGCGATTCCCGTTTATGTGGTGCTGAGCAAATTCCCCGGTCTTCAGGGCGCGGCGGTGGCATTGTCCAACCATCTCAAGGGCTGCAGCAACAACACAGCGGCACTGGGCGGGGTGGCCGATGGGGCAGCCAAAGAATAAAAGTTGCCCAACTGCAAATTGAAACAAACAATCGAACCAACATAAGAAAAACACAAGCTGTTTCAGACGGCCTTATCAAACCCGACAGGCCGTCTGAAAAGCCATAAGCCTCAATAAGAACAATTATCCGGAAACATTATTTATTTGGAAAACACACTATGTTAAGCAAAATCAGCGAATCATTAAGCGGTTTATCAGGCGCAGAGCGCAAAGTAGCCGAATCGGCATTGGCCGAGCCCAAATGGTTTGTACACGCGGCCGTAGCCGAAATCGCCGAGCGCGCCTCGGTAAGCCAGCCCACCGTTATCCGTTTCTGCCGCAGCCTGGGCTATAAAGGACTGCCCGAATTCAAACTGGCCTTGTCGGCCAGCATCGGCCACGAAGGCATGCCTTATGTGCATGAAGAGCTCAATGCCGACGACGATATGGCCAGCGTGGTGGAAAAGGTGTTGGGCAATGCCGCTGCCTCCATACTCGGCGCGCGCCGGTTTTTGAAAGAAAACGAGTTGGAAGCCGCCATCGCCCTGCTCACCCATGCCCGCCGTATCGAATTTTACGGTGTGGGCAACTCGGGTATCGTGGCACAAGATGCGCAGCATAAATTTTTCCGTTTCGGCATTTCCACTGTGGCCTATGTGGACACCCATATCCAGCTGATGGCGGCATCGGTGCTGAGCAATCACGATGTGCTGGTGGTGATTTCCAATTCAGGCTCCTCTATCGAACTGCTCGATGCAGTAAGCATTGCCAAAGAAAACGGCGCGGCGGTGATTGCCATCACCCGTTCGGGCTCGCCTCTGGCGCAGCTTGCCGATTGCGTGCTGAGCATTGCCGCCCAAGAAAATGTAGAACTCTACACACCGATGGTTTCGCGGCTGCTGCAATTGGCCGTTATCGACATTCTTGCCATCGGCCTGGCTCTGCGGTTGGGCGAAACCGCCAGCCTGCAACTGCAAAAAAGCAAGCGCAGCATTCACAGCAAACATTTGGAATACGATAAAGACAAGGATCCAAAATCATGAAACATTTACAGGATTTACCTTCTTGGCGGGAGCTTTGGAAACATTTCGATGCCACCAAAGGCCTGCATATGCGCGAAATGTTCGAGCAAGACCCCGAACGCGCCCAACGCTACTGGCTCGAAGTGGGCGGCATCACGCTGGACTATTCCAAAAACCGCATCACCGATGAAACGCTCGAGCTGCTGTTCAAACTGGCGCGCGAAGCCGGCCTGCCCGAGCGCATCAAACAAATGTTCCACGGCGAAAAAATCAACGAAACCGAAAACCGTGCCGCGCTTCATATTGCCCTGCGCAACCGTACCAACTCGCCCATCGAAGTGGACGGCGAAGACGTGATGCCCAAAGTAAACCACGTGCTGCACCGCATGGGCGAGTTTGCCCACGAAGTGCGCAGCGGAGAATGGCTGGGCTACACCAACCAAGTGATTACCGATGTGGTCAATATCGGCATCGGCGGCTCCGATTTGGGCCCGCTGATGATGTGCACCGCGCTCAAGCCTTTCGGTCATCCGCGCCTGCGTATGCACTTCGTTTCCAATGTGGACGGCTCGCAACTGCAAGATGTGTTGGAAAAAGTGCACCCCGAAACCACGCTGTTCATCATTGCCTCCAAAACCTTCACCACCCAAGAAACGCTCACCAACGCCCTAACCGCCCGCGAATGGTTTTTGAAACATGCCGGTGAAGAAGCCGCGATTGCCAAACATTTTGCCGCCGTTTCCACCAACATAAAAGCGGTATCCGAATTCGGCATCGACACCGCCAATATGTTTGAATTTTGGGATTGGGTGGGCGGCCGCTACAGCCTGTGGTCGGCCATCGGCCTGCCGATTATGCTGTTTTTGGGTGAAGAAAACTTTATCGAAATGCTCAACGGCGCCCACCTGATGGACCAGCACTTCGCCAATGCCCCTCTCGAGCAGAATATGCCGGTGCTGCTGGCGCTGATCGGCATCTGGTATATCAACTACTACGGCGGCGGCAGCCACGTTATCGCCCCTTACGACCAACACCTGCACCGCCTGCCCAAGTTTATCCAGCAGCTGGATATGGAAAGCAACGGCAAGCAGGTTACGCTTGACGGTCAGCCTGTTGCACACGAAACTGCGCCGATTATCTGGGGCGAAACCGGCATCAACGGCCAACACGCCTTTTTCCAGCTTTTGCATCAGGGCACCCACATCACCCCCATCGATCTGATTGCCTCGCTCGAAAAACGCAGCAATCTGCCCGGACACCATGAAATCCTATTGGCCAACGTGTTTGCGCAGGCCGAGGCCTTTATGCGCGGCAAAACGCCCGAGGAAGCGCGTGCAGAGCTGACGGCACAAGGCTTGGCGGCCGAAGAAGCAGAGGCTTTGGTGCCGCACAAAACCTTTTCGGGCAACCGCCCCAGCAACATCATTCTGATGACTAAAATCAACCCCCGCAACATGGGCAGCCTGATTGCGCTCTACGAACACAAAACCTTCGTTCAAGGCGTGGTTTGGGGCATCAACAGCTTCGACCAATGGGGCGTGGAGCTGGGCAAACAGCTTGCCAAAACCATTTTAAACGAGCTGACCGGCAAAACCGCCGTGCAGCCGCACGACAGCTCGACCGAGCGCCTGATCCGCCTTTACCGCAATACCAATTGCAGCAAAACAGAAGGCTGCTGAACCAACCCGGCCGTCTGAAACCCTTTTTCAGACGGCCTCTGCAACGGGCAGTAAATGCAGATGTAGTAAAATAACAGTATCCATTATTCTCCGGCATTGATATTATCGGCTGCCCTCAGAGAGGGGCCGACAATAAAATTGCCGAAGTTTTCAGAATCATGATTTAAGCAACAAGGATATGATATGTCAGAGCAAACGCAGCAAAACAACACCTTTGCCTTATCGGTGTTGACCACACTATTTTTCATGATGGGCTTCATCACCTGCATGAACGATATTCTCATCCCCCACTTAAAAGAAATTTTCAAACTTTCCTACACCCAGGCAATGCTGATTCAGTTTTGCTTTTTTGCCGCTTATGCCGTGATGTCGATTCCGATGGGCAAGCTGGTGGAAAAACTGGGCTATAAAAACGGCGTTATCGGCGGCTTTTTAATCGCCTCAGTGGGCTGTTTGCTGTTTTACCCTGCTGCCGGCAGCCACTCTTACCCGATTTTCTTGGGCGCATTGTTCATTTTGGCTTCAGGCATCGTGCTGCTTCAGGTTGCAGGCAACCCCTATGTAACCCTGCTGGCCAAGCCCGGTAAAGAATCCGCCACGCTCACGCTGATTCAGGCCTTCAACTCGCTGGCCACCATGATTGCCCCGCCGTTGGGTGCCATGCTGATTTTCGTGGATGCAACCGCCAGCGAAGCCGAGCGCATCTCTTCGGTGCAGATTCCCTATCTGGGGCTGGCCGGCTTTCTGATTCTGCTGGCAGTGGTGGTGAAAATGCTCCACCTGCCCGATGCGCGCAAAATCGCCGAAGAAGAAACCGAACACAACCACGACGGCAAAACCAGCGTTTGGCAATACAAACATATGGTTTTGGGCGCACTGGGCATTTTTTGCTACGTGGGTGCCGAAGTGGCCATCGGTTCGCTGATGATTAACGTGCTGGAAGCAACCGCAGGGCTGAGCCACACCACCGGCGCGTTTTATCTGTCGGTTTACTGGGGCGGCGCAATGGTCGGCCGCTTTATCGGCTCGGCCATGATGAACAAAATCCAACCCAGCAAATATCTGGCATTTAACGCCGTTGCCGCCACCACACTCATCATCATTGCCATTATAGCGGGCGGCGGCTTCATCACCATGTGGTCGCTGCTGCTGATCGGCTTTTTCAACTCGATTATGTTCCCCACCATTTTCTCGCTGGCCACCAAAGGCTTGGGCAAATTCACCGGCGCGGCTTCAGGCATTATCTGCACCGCCATTGTAGGCGGCGCGATTGTACCGGTGGTGCAGGGTTTCTTTGCCGACAACATCGGCCTGTTGGTATCGTTTTTCGTGCCCGTTTTGTGTTATCTGTATATTCTGTTTTTTGCCGCCAAAGGGCATAAAGCAGACGAGAAAACCGCTTGATTGCAAACCTTGCTGATTTGAAACCCAACATGCCGTCTGAAATTTCAGACGGCATTTCTGTGCCCCGGCCGGCAAACCAAACCGCCGCACACCGCTTCTGAAATTGTTCTCCCCCCTGTTTCCCGATACAATCCCCTGTTTCAGCAACCCGTCAGGAACCGCCGTGCAGCCGCTTGAATATTGCCGCCGAAAAGCCGCCGAAAGCCAATCCAACTTTTTGGCCGGCTTTCGTTTTCTGCCGCAGCCCAAGCAAAACGCGATGACGGTTTTATACGCCTACTGCCGCGAGCTTGATGATGTGGCAGACGGCTGCTCCGATTCCCGCGTTGCCCTAACCACGCTCCACTGGTGGCGTGCCGATTTGGAAAAAGTTTTTTCAGACGGCCAAACGCCCGAACACCCCGTCTGCCAAGCCCTGAAAACCGTAGCGCGCGATTTTTCCCTGCCGCATAACGAGCTGGCAGAAATCATCAACGGCATGCAGATGGATTTAGAACAAGCCCGCTACGGCCGCTTTGAAGATTTGCAGCTTTACTGCTACCGCGTTGCCGGCGTAGTGGGGCGGCTGATTACCCGCATCCTCGGCTTTTCCCGCCCCGAAACGCTGGATTACGCCGGCAAAATGGGGCTTGCCCTGCAACTCACCAACATCATTCGCGATGTGGGCGAAGACGCGCGCAACGGCCGCATTTATCTGCCCGCCGAAGAACTGCAACGCTTCAACGTGCCGGCACAAACCATTCTGCAAGGCACGCCCACGCCCGAATTTGCCGAACTGATGGCATTTCAAATCACGCGCGCCCGCCAAACCTACCGCGAAGCGGTGGCACTGCTGCCGCACGAAGAGCGCAAAAACCAAAAAGCCGGCCTGGTGATGGCCAGCATTTACTTTGCTTTGCTGAACGAAATCGAGCGCGATGGTGCCGGCCATGTTTTGCAATACAAAATCGCCATTCCCGCACCGCGCAAAAAGCGCATTGCCCTGAAAACCTGGCTGTTCGGATTTAACCCATGAAACCCACCGCACACCGTCCGAAAATTGCCGTTATCGGCGCAGGCTGGGCCGGCCTTTCTGCCGCCGTGCGGCTGGCCGGCCGTGCCGATATCAGCCTGTTTGAAGCAGGCCGCCGGGCAGGCGGGCGGGCGCGCATGCTCGCAGGCGGGCAGGCCGGGTTCAGCTTTCTCGACAACGGCCAACACATCATGCTCGGCGCTTATCACGGCGTACTCGCGCTGATGCAGTTAATCGGCGTATCCGAGCAAAACGCCTTTCTGCGGTTGCCCCTGCAATGGCACATAGCCGGCGGCCTGCAGTTTCAGACGGCCTCCCTTCCCGCCCCGCTGCATATCGTTTTCGGCCTGCTCAAAGCCAAAAACCTGCGCTTTGGCGAAAAAACCAAGCTGCTCAACGACATGCATGCCTTGCAGCAATATCAAGAAGCCTCCCCCCTGCCCGACATGGCGGTTTCCCAATGGCTGCTCGAGCGCAACATTTCGCGCAAACTCAATATCCAGTTTTGGCGGCCCTTAGTGTGGGGTGCACTCAACACCCCGCTTGAACACGCCAGCCTGCGTATGCTGTGCAATGTGCTGCAAGACGGCGTATGGTCGGGCAAAGCAGGCAGCGATTATCTGCTGCCCAAGCAGGATTTGGGCAGCATCATCGCCGAACCCGCGCTGGCGTTTCTTGCCGCACACGGCGCAGCCGTGCATTTGGAAACCCGCGCAGCGCGGCTGACCGGCCTGCCGGACGGACGGGTAGCGGTGAACGGGCAGGCCTTTGATGCCGCCATACCCGCCGTGGCCCCCTACCACGCCGCTGCGCTGATGCCGTCTGAAACGCCCGATAGCGTGGTGGCGGCTTTCAACGCCGTCCGCCACCACGCCATCACCACCGTTTATCTGCGCTACGCCGAAACCGTGCACCTTCCCGCCCCGCTCACCGGCCTGGCCGAAGGCACGGCGCAATGGTTTGTCCAACGCGGCACGCTCGGCCTGCCCGCCAACGAAACCGCCGCCGTTATCAGCCTCTCCGACCTTATCGGCCGTCTGAAACCCGAAGAATGGGCGGCACGCGTGCACGCCGATTTAAAAACGCTCTGCCCCTATCTGGGCGAACCGCTGGCCGTGCGTGTGATTACCGAGCAGCGCGCCGCCGCCGCCGCAACCGTTGCCCGCACCCTGCCCGATTTATCGTGGCTGCATCTCCGCCGCATCTATCCCGCAGGCGATTATCTGCACCCGCGCTATCCTTCCACCTTAGAGGCAGCCGTGCAATCCGGCCTGAGCGCGGCCGATGTGTGTTACACCGATTGCTGCGCCGTCAAAAATGCTTTTTAATGTTGGTTTTTCAGACGGCCTGATGGATGATTGTGCGGGCGCATTCCGGCGGCTGCACCAAAAGAATCGAACGCATAACCGGTGTGCCCGCCGGCGGCCTGCTCCCCTTTGCAACGCCTGATTGCCCAAACCGGCACAGGCCGTCTGAAAAATACTGCAACACCCCACGAAAAAGGATCCCGCATGAAACCCCTGCAAGACAAAATCATTTTGGTAACCGGCGCATCGCAGGGCATAGGCGAGCAAGTGGCCAAAGCCTATGCCGCTGCCGGCGCTACTGTGGTGCTGGTCGCGCGCCACCAGAAAAAGCTCGAAAAAGTGTATGACGACATTGCCGCCGCCGGCAGCCCCGAGCCGTTTGCCATCTGCTTCGACCTGCTCACCGCCGAAGAAGCCGAGTTTGACCGCTTTGCCGCCACCGTTGCCGAAGCCACCGGCAACCGTCTTGACGGCATCGTGCATTGCGCCGGCTATTTCTACGCCCTCTCGCCGCTCGATTTCCAAACCGTGGCCGAATGGGTGAACCAATACCGCATCAACACCGTTGCTCCGATGGGCCTGACCCGCGCCTTTTTTCCGATGCTGAAAGAATCGCCCGATGCTTCGGTAGTTTTCGTGGGCGAGAGCCACGGCGAAACGCCCAAAGCCTATTGGGGCGGATTCGGCGCATCCAAAGCCGCGCTGAACTATTTGTGCAAAGTGGCCGCCGATGAATGGTCGCGCTTCGACAACCTGCGCGCCAATGTATTGGTGCCCGGCGCCGTCAATTCGCCGCTGCGCATGAAAACCCACCCCGGCGAAGCCCGCAGCGAGCGCAAAAACTACGAAGACATCATGCCGCAGTTTGTTTGGTGGAGCAGCAAAGAGAGCAAAGGCCGCACCGGCGAAATCGTATATTTGTAACACCATAATCTTGCCCGCACCCGAGGCCGTCTGAACACCCGCTTTCAGACGGCCGCAACGTTTTCTTTTATAATCCTGCTTTCCAACCCTTGCCCCAAACCATGATGCCGCACGTACTCGTTCTCCAACACCCCGTCCTTTCCCAATGTGATTTGAGCGTTTTAAACGCCCTGCAACTGCCTTCGGCCGAAATAAACGGCAGCGTGTTACGCATTCCCGTTTCCGCAGCGTTCAGGCTGCCTGAAAATGCCGCCGCCGCGCTGGAGCGCCAACGCATCGACCATGCCGTGCTGCCCGATTCGGCCTTTTCCGATTTGGGGCTGATGGTGAGCGATATGGATTCCACCCTGATTACCATCGAATGCATAGACGAAATCGCTGCCGGTGCCGGCCTCAAAACACAAGTGGCGGAGATCACCGGGCAGGCCATGCGCGGCGAATTGGATTTCGAGCAGTCGCTGCGCCGGCGCGTTGCCTTATTGACCGGCTTGGGCGAACAGGTGTTGCAGCAGGTGTATGAGCAAGTGCTGCAGCTCTCGCCCGGTGCGGGATACCTGCTGGCCGAGTGCAAAAAACACGGTGTGGCGTTTTTACTGGTGTCGGGCGGCTTCACTTTTTTTACCGGCCGCCTGCAACAGCGGCTGGGGTTTGAATACCACCACGCCAATGTTTTAGAAATTTCAGACGGCCGCTTAACCGGCAAACTCACCGGCAGCATCATTGATGCCCAAACCAAAGCCGATTTATTGGCCGGATACCGAGAAAAACTGGGGCTGGCCGAACATCAGGTGGCGGCGGTGGGCGATGGTGCCAACGATATCCCCATGCTGCTTGCAGCCGGCACGGGCATCGCCTACCGCGCCAAACCGAAAGTGCGGCAACACGCCGATGCCTGCATCAATTTCTGCGGCCTCGAAGCCGTGCGCGGCTGGTTCCGATAACAGCCTGCCGAAATCCGCCGGTTCCGCCGTTTCCCGGCTTGCCCGGGCATATTTGGGTTGAAACGGAACAACGCAGGCACAGGCCGGCTTTTCACCCGACCGACACACGGTTGTTTTAAATTGGGGCTGACGTAGATTAGCAGTCATGACAGGCTGCCAAAATGAAGATAACCCACTGTAAGTTAAAGAAGAGTCTGCAAAGAAAACTGCTTGAATATTTTGTATTGGAAGTAACCGCACGTTCTGCTGCCGATATCTTAGGTATTCAGCCCAATAC
>NZ_JADGLG010000052.1:0-16810 GCF_015235335.1 Neisseria sp. 19428wB4_WF04 | reverse complement strand
GTTTGCCGACCGACACAACCATATCAACGGCATTGAGAATTTTTGGAATCAGGCGAAACGTGTCTTGCGCAAATACAACGGAATCGACCGAAAATCTTTTCCTCTGTTCTTGAAAGAATGTGAGTTTCGTTTTAACTTCGGGACACCAAAGCAGCAGTTAAAAACTTTGCGGCTTTGGTGTGGTGTTTAGGGCTAATCTACTTCAGCCCCAAAATTTTTAAAACAACCCGCTGTTTCTGCAAAAGCAACCCTGAGGCCGTCTGAAAGAATGAAATACTGCCACTTTCGGGGTGGAAATCCGGGGGAATATTGAAGCATCGGTTAAAAACAAATAGAGACTTTTGCAAAATTCGTTCAGGCCGTCTGAAACGTTTGATTATCGCCATTAGCTTTGCAAGGCTTCAAATATTGAGATGCGCAACGTTTGGCTTCCTGCCCGCGCAGGAATAACGGCAGATGATTTCTTGTGGGTTTTTAGGATTTTGCAAAGCTCCCCCGTGTGTGCCTGATAAAAAGCCTAGTATCCGGGCAAAGCAGACAGCGCGGGGGCATCGGAGAAACCGTTAGGCGGGAAAAACAGAGCTTCAGACGGCCGGGCGTGGCGGCAGGTTCGGCCAAATCTGCCGCAGCTGCATCAGGCCGTCTGAAATCCCTGATTGCCGTTATTGGCCCGGCAAGGCCGCTGTATCTCCGTGCAGGCGTAATCCCGCCGGTTTTTGAAGTATCTTTTTTTGAAGTATCTTTCAGACGGCCTGTCGGAATGTTCCGCCCACCGGCAGAAAAAGGGTTGAAACCGTTGGAAAAGGCAGGGTTGTTTATATTTTAAAAGTATACCGAACGGATTTTGTTTGCCCGAAACGGTGGTTTCGCGATTGTCGGGCATCAAGAGCTGCACAGCCCGGCAGTGTCTTTGGGTATGCTTAACAACCATCAAATCCCCAAACGGGCATTCAGGCAGAAACCCAAAGTGTAAACAACTTTGCGACTTTATCGGGTTTAATCGTTTTCTTCTTTGCCACCGTAATATTTCACGCCGATTTTAACCGGCGCACGGCCTTGCGATTTGCGGTGGCGGTTGGTGTCGCGCAGCGAATAGGCGCAGCCGCAGTATTCCTGCTGGTAGAAATGTTCGCGTTTGCTGATTTCGATCATGCGCGCGCTGCCGCCGCCTTTGCGCCAGTTGAAGTCCCAATACACCACATCGTTGTAGGGCGCGGCGGCGCGGTGGCCGCAGTCGTTGATTTGGCTCATGTTTTTCCAGCGTGAGATGCCCAGCGAGCTGGTAAACACGGGAAAGCCGTGTTCGTGGGCATAGAGGGCGGCGCGCTCGAAACGCATATCGAAACACATGGTGCAGCGGCGGCCGCGCTCGGGATCCATTTCCATGCCTTTGGCGCGCTCGAACCAGTTATCGACATCGTAATCGGCATCGATAAAGGGAATATTGTGTTTTTGGGCAAAAGCAATGTTTTCGTTTTTGCGGATTTCGTATTCTTTTTTCGGGTGGATGTTGGGGTTGTAGAAGAAGATGGTGTAGTCGATGCCGCTGGCGAGCATGGCTTCCATCACTTCGCCCGAACAGGGGGCGCAGCAGGAGTGCAGCAGCACTTTTCTGCCGCCGCCCGGCGGGGTGAGTATGGGGCGTTCGATGGGGGTTACTTCGGGTTTGTTGTGGTTCATGTTGCCGCCGTTGAAAGATTTTCAGACGGCCGCATCGGTTAGGCCGTCTGAAAAAAAGGTTTTTGGATTAAAGCGCATTTTAGCAGAATCAAGGCCGTCTGAAAGCGGTATAATGCCTGCTTTGCGGCCGTTTTCCGTGTTTTTACTTTTATGATTTACCCCTGGCACCAAACCCAATGGCGGCAGCTTGCCCGGCACCGCAGCAGCCTGCCCAACGCCTGGCTGTTTATCGGCAGGCCAAACACCGGCAAAACTGCCTTTGCCCGCTATACTGCCCAAGCCCTGCTGTGCGAGCAGCCTGATGCGGCCGGCGGTTTTTGCGGCGTTTGCCCCTCGTGTCATCTGTTTGTGCAAAACAGCCACCCCGATTTTTACGAACTCACCCCCGAAATCCCCGATGGCGAAACGGCGGGGCGCAAATTGCTGCAGATTAAAATCGATGCCGTGCGCGAAGTGGTCGATAACATCCATCTCACTTCCGTGCGCGGCGGGCGGCGCATTGTGTTGGTGCACCCTGCCGAAAGCATGAACCTCCAGGCCGCCAACGGCCTGTTGAAAGCATTGGAAGAGCCGCCTGAAAACGTGTTGTTTCTGCTGGTTACCCATGCGCGCGACAAGCTGCTGCCCACCATCAAAAGCCGCTGCCGCCAGATGGTGCTGCCGCCGCCTTCTCACGAAGAAGCCTTGCGATATTTGCAGCAGCAGGAAACCGATAATGCCGAAAACCTGCTGGCTTTCCACGGCGGCGCGCCCCTGTTCGAGCACCGGCCCGAGCTCGACAAACTGCGCGAATCGCTGCTCGAACTGTTGGCCGCCCCGCGCCTGCTGGCGATACTCGACTATGCCGCCGAGTTCGACAAACACAAGCAGCCGCTGGCCGTTTTTCTCGACTGGCTGCACAAATGGCTGCTCGATGTGGGTTTGGCGCAACAGCAGATGCCGCCGCTGTATTATCCGCAACACGCGCAGGCATCGGCGCAAACGGGCAGGCGCACATCCGGCGCGGTGCTGTTTACGCTTGCAGGCCGGCTGAACCGCTTAAGTCCTTACGGATACCACACGCTGAGTGTTAAAATGCAGATTGAAAGTTTGCTGGCCGATTATCTCGAATTCTGGCAAAACAAATAACTACCTGACACTAACAAAAGGGAAAACCAACGATGAACACCCCCCAAGATCTGCCCGGCCGCATGATGGCGCTGCAGCTGCGCGAAAAAACCGCACTCTACAACAGCTATATGCCGTTTCTCGAACACGGCGGCCTGTTTGTGCCCACCGATGATATTTTTTCGCTGGGCGATGAAGTGCTGCTGGCTTTGGAGCTCACCGACCACCCCGGCAAAAAATTCCTGCGCACCAAAGTGGCATGGATCAACCCCGCGCGCACGTCAGCCCACCGCCCCAAGGGCGTGGGGCTGGCTTTTGACGCAGACGAAATCTGCCTGCAAACCAAAATTCTGATCGAAGGCGAGCTGGGCAGCGCACTGCGCAGCGACCGGGTAACGTTTACCCTGTAAGCGCAGATTGTTTTAGCACCTGCGGTATTTCAGACGGCTCCAATCCGTTGTGCGGATATTGCAGGCCGTCTGAATCATGATTGGGAGCGGCTTTCCCGCAACACAATATTTCCCCGCCGCAGTGCCGCCCGAAAAGGCCGTCTGAAACCGACAGGAAACGCTATGAACGACACCGCATCACTGGATTTGGCCAAACAACTGATTGCCCAAGCATCGGTTACGCCCGATGATAAAAACTGCCAGCAGATTTTGGCCGAACGCTTGCAAAACATAGGCTTCACCATTGAAGAAATGCATTTCGGCAACACCAAAAACATTTGGGCGCGGCGCGGCAGCAGCGCACCGCTGTTATGTTTTGCGGGGCATACCGATGTGGTGCCGCCCGGGCCTTTGGCGCAGTGGCAGTCGCCGCCGTTCGAGCCGGCAGAGCGGGAGGGCAGGCTGTTCGGGCGCGGCGCAGCCGATATGAAAACCGCCATCGCCTGTTTCGTAACCGCCTGCGAGCGTTTTGTGGCGGCCCATCCCAACCACACCGGCAGCATCGCGCTGCTGATTACGTCTGACGAAGAAGGCGATGCACTTGACGGCACCACCAAAGTGGTGGACGCGCTCAAAGCGCGTGGCGGGCAGATAGACTATTGCATCGTGGGCGAACCTACCGCCGAGAAGGTGTTGGGCGACACCATAAAAAACGGCCGGCGCGGCTCGCTCTCGGGCAATCTGACCGTAAAAGGCAGGCAGGGGCATATTGCCTATCCGCACCTGGCGGCCAACCCCATACATATTTTTGCGCCCGCGCTGGCCGAATTGGCCGCCGAAAAGTGGGATAACGGCAATGAATATTTTCCGCCCACCGGCTTTCAGGTTTCCAATATCAACGGCGGCACCGGTGCCGCCAACGTGATACCCGGCACGCTCAATGTTCAATTTAATTTCCGTTTTTCCACCGAATCTACCGAAGCAGGCCTGAAGCAGCGGGTTCATGCCGTTCTCGACAAACACGGCGTGGATTATGATTTGGAATGGGCGTATTCCGGCCGGCCGTTTCTCACCGAAGCCGGCAGGCTCACCGACACCGCCCGCCGCGCCATTGCCGCCGTGTGCGGTGTGGAGGCGGAGCTTTCTACCGGCGGCGGCACTTCAGACGGCCGCTTTATCAAAGCCGTGGCCGCCGAGCTGATCGAGCTGGGTTTTGTGAACGCCACCATCCATCAGTCCAACGAAAATGTATTGCTCGAAGATATTTCCAAACTCTCATCGGTGTATGAACACATGATGGCAGAGCTGCTGTAAACAGCGGGTTTTATAGAACGGCACAAATCCGTTATGATGCCGTCTGAAAAAACAAACCGATGCCCAGCCATGCCGCAAACCCTGTTTATCGCCGATCTGCATTTGTCTGACGACACCCCCGCGCTCAACCGCCTGTTTCTGCAATTTCTGCGGGCGCAGCAGGGCAGGGCGGATGCGCTGTATATACTCGGCGATTTGTTTGAAGTGTGGCTGGGCGACGATATGCCCGACACCGCCGCCGTTCAGACGGCCGCTGCGCTGAAAGCCTTCAGCCAAAGTGCGCCGGTGTATTTCATTGGCGGCAACCGCGATTTTCTGCTTGGTCGGGATTATGCCCAGCGGGCGGGGATAACGTTACTGCCCGACATTTGCGAAATCGAGCTTTACGGCACACATTATTTAATCAGCCACGGCGATGAAATGTGTACCGGCGACCTATCCTACCAACGTTTCCGCCGCATTATCCGCCAACCGTGGCTGCAAACCCTGCTGCGCGCCCTGCCGCAGGGTTTGCGCCGCCGTGTTGCCGCCGCCGCCCGCGCCGCCAGCAAACGGAAAAAGCAGGCCGTGGGGCAAACGCCTGTTTCAGATGTAACCGGGCAGGGCGTTCAGACGGCCTTAAGCAACCACCCGCAAACCCAAGCCCTTATCCACGGCCACACCCACCGGCCGGCGGTGCACCAACACGGTTTCAACGGCCGCACGGTGCAACGCTATGTTTTGCCTGACTGGCACGGCGGCAGCGGCGGCTATTTGAAGGTGTCGCCGGCGGGAGTGGAAACAGTGGCGTTAACAACAGAGGCCGTCTGAATTTCAGACGGCCTCTTTCTTTACGGCATCTTTTTTAAGGAAAACATTAAAGATTTTATCCTGCAACGGCTTGATAAATCAGGGTGCGCATAATTAAGCCGATGGCAACCATTCACAGAAATTTCTGTTTAAGAAAACCCCATCAAACCCGCAAAAGCGTTTAAAATTGCCACGGTTCAAACGGCAGGCCGTTCAGGCTGCTTTTTCATGCAAAGGAAACATCATGAATTTCAACGAATTATTTGATAATAACGAATTTTCCCGCCGCCATCTCAGCTTGAACGATGAGGCCGCGCTGCTCTCTGCGCTGGGTGAAAAAGATATGACCGGCTTTATCGGCAACACTGTTCCCGAGAGCATTCGGATGCCGTCTGAACTCAATCTGCCCGAAGCACTCACCGAGGCCGATGCGCTGGCCAAGCTCAAAGCAGTTGCCGCGCGCAACCAAGTGAACAAAAGCTATATCGGGCTGGGCTATTACCCGACCCGCCTGCCCAATGTGATTCTGCGCAACGTGCTGGAAAACCCCGGCTGGTACACCGCCTACACGCCGTATCAGGCCGAAATCGCGCAGGGGCGTTTGCAGGCACTGCTCAATTTCCAACAAGTGTGTCTGGATTTAACCGGTTTCGACACTGCCGGCGCATCACTGCTCGATGAGGCCACCGCCGCTGCCGAAGCAATGGCGATGGCCAAGCGCGTGGGCAAAGTGAAAAGCAACCGTTTCTTTGTGGACGGGCGCGTGTATCCGCAAACGCTGGACGTGATGCAGACCCGCGCCAAATATTTCGGTTTCGAATTGGTGGCGGGCGATATTCAGACGGCTGCCGAAGGCGATTTTTTCGGCGCGCTGTTCCAATATGCCGGCAAAGACGGCGATGTTTTGGATTTGCAGGAGATTATCGGCCGTCTGAAAGAAAAAGGCACGGTGGTGGCGGTGGCTGCCGATGTGATGAGTTTGGTGTTGTTGAAGTCTCCCGCCGAGATCGGTGCCGACATTGCCTTGGGCAGCACCCAGCGTTTCGGTGTGCCGATGGGCTTCGGCGGCCCGCACGCGGCTTATTTTGCGTTTAAAGACGAATACAAACGCTCCGCTCCGGGGCGCATCATCGGCGTGTCGAAAGACGCGGCAGGCAAACCCGCGCTGCGCATGGCACTCTCCACCCGCGAGCAGCACATCCGCCGCGAAAAAGCCACTTCCAACATCTGTACCTCGCAGGTGCTGCTGGCCAATCTGGCCGGCATGTATGCCGTTTACCACGGCCCCGAAGGCGTGAAGCGCATTGCCAGGCGTATTCATGCGCTGGCCGCCGCGTTTGCTGCCGCGCTGAAAAATTCAGACGGCCTCAGAGTGGTGCACGAAGTGTTTTTCGACACCGTGGCGGTGGATTGCGGCAGCAGCGAGAAGGCAGACGAAATCTACCGCAACGCATTAAACGCCGGCTTCAATCTGCGCCGCGCGGGCGACAATGTGCTGGCTGCCGCTTTCCACGAAGAAAGCAGCCGCGAAGATTTGGCTGTGCTGCATACGTTGTTTACAGGCCAATCCACGCTCTCACTGCCCGCCGAAGCGCCGCAATGCCTGCCGGAAAACCTGTTGCGCAGCGATGCCATTCTCACCCACGAAGTGTTCAACCGCTACCACACCGAACACGAAATGCTGCGCTACCTGAAAAAACTGGAAGACCGCGACCTGGCCATGAACCGCAGCATGATTTCGCTGGGCAGCTGCACCATGAAGCTCAACGCCACCGCCGAAATGCTGCCGGTTACCTGGCGCGAATTTGCCGACATCCACCCGTTTGCCCCCGCAGACCAAGTGCAGGGTTACCAGCAACTGCTGCACGATTTGCAGCAACAGCTCAAAGCCGTTACCGGCTTTGATGCGGTGTCGATTCAGCCCAATTCCGGCGCGCAGGGCGAATATACCGGCCTGCTGTCTATCCGCCGTTTCCACGAAGCCAACGGCCAAAGCAGCCGCAACGTATGCCTGATTCCCCAATCCGCCCACGGCACCAACCCCGCCACCGCCACGATGCTGGGCATGAAAGTGGTGGTGGTGAAAACCGATGAAAAAGGCAATGTCGATATCGAAGACCTCAAAGCCAAAGCGGCCGAACACCAAGAGCATTTGGGTGCGCTGATGATTACCTATCCTTCCACCCACGGCGTGTATGAAGAAGGCATCCGCGAAATTTGCCGAATCATTCACGACCACGGCGGCCAGGTGTATATGGACGGTGCCAACATGAACGCCCAAATCGGCATCATGCAGCCTGCCGAAGTGGGCGCAGACGTGCTGCACATGAATCTGCACAAAACCTTCTGCATCCCCCACGGCGGCGGCGGCCCCGGCATGGGCCCCATCGGCCTGAAAGCCCATCTCGCCCCGTTTGCCCCCAGCCACACCGTAACGCCGGTTGAAGGCGCAACCGAAGGCATGGGCGCTGTTTCCGCCGCACCCTACGGTTCGGCCGGCATTCTGCCGATTACTTGGATGTATATCACCCTGATGGGCAAACAGGGCATGGAGCAGGCAACCCGTTGGGCGCTCTTGAACGCCAACTATGTCGCGAAAAAGCTCAGCGAAGACTACCCGATTCTCTACACCGGTAAAAACGGCCGCGTGGCGCACGAGTGCATCGTTGATCTGCGTCCGCTGAAAGCCGAGAGCGGCATCACCGAAACCGACATCGCCAAACGTCTTATGGATTACGGTTTCCACGCCCCCACCGTGTCGTTTCCCGTGCCCGGCACGCTGATGATCGAGCCCACCGAGAGCGAGAGCAAAGCCGAACTCGACCGCTTTATCGCCGCCATGAAAGCCATCAAGCAGGAAGTGCTGAAAGTGCAGAACGGCGAATGGCCGAAAGACGACAACCCGCTGGTGAAGGCACCGCACACCGCCAATGACGTGGCCGGCAAATGGAAGCGCGCCTACAGCCGCGAAACTGCCGTATTCCCGCTGCCTTATGTGCGCGAACACAAATTCTGGCCGAGTGTCAACCGGGTGGACGATGTTTACGGCGATAAAAACCTAGTCTGCTCCTGCCCGCCGCCGCAAGCATATGAGGATTGATCCGGCTTGACCGGATTGCAAACAGGCCGTCTGAAAAATTTCAGACGGCCTGTTGTTATGGCAGCCGGTTTTAGGCTGAACTTTATTATTGCTTTCTGTTACGCCCGGCTTTGGCACGGGTATTTTTGAGATCGCTGCGGGCTGTGTTCCGCCCGTCTGAAACCTCCACGACCGCTGTTGCCGCATAGGCCCATTCAATCCACTCTGTTTCTGTTACGGCATGGTTGCGCCTGAGTTTAAGCAGTGCCGGCGGCCGGTTGTCTTGTGATGGAAATGGAGCGGATGTACGATGCCTGTGCTGCGCCCGGTTTGCCGCTGTGTGCTTATTTTGCGGATAGACGCTGCCGCTGATTGCCGCCAGCTCATGCGGTTTATATAATACCTTTATTTATTATTTTGAAAGCAATCATAATGCCGAAACCGTGGCTGCTGCTGTGGGCGGCGGGCGTTGCCGCTTCGTTCGCCCTGCCTGCCGTGCCTTCTTGGACGCTACTGGCAGCGGTATGGTTGTGCCTGCTGGTGCCGGCTTGGCGGTTTCGGGCGGCCGCGTGGCTGCTGCTGTGTTTGAGCGGCGCTTTATACGGCATTTGGCGCACGCAGTCGGCGTTGGATAAACAATGGCCGCTGTTTCAGACGGCTCCGGCGGCCTTAACCATCGAAGTGGCAGATTTGCCGCAGCGCGATGATCAGCGGGTGCGTTTCACGGCAAAAGCGGTGGACGGCGGCGGGCGGCAATACCGCCTGCAGTTGGCAGACTACCAACTGCGCGACTGGCCGGCAGGCAGCCGCTGGCAGGTGCAGGCACGGGTGAGGCCGCCGGTGGGCGAGGCAAACCGTGTCGGCTTCAACCGCGAAGCGTGGGCTTTGAGCAACGGCATCGGCGGCGTGGGCACGATCGGCAAAGAGCGGCAGGCGCTGCCCGGCGGCAGCCCACCGCTGCTGTTGCGGTGGCGGGAATACATCAGCCGCCGCTGGCAGCACACCGATACACACGGGCAGGATTTTTCAGACGGCCTTGCCTTGATGCGGGCGTTGGGCATAGGCGAGCAGTCGGCCTTGAGCGGGCAGGCGTGGCAGTCGTTCCGGCCTTTGGGGTTGAACCATCTGGTGAGCATTTCCGGCCTGCATGTGGGCATGGTGGCAGTATTGGCGGGCTGGCTGGCGAAATGCGGGTTGCGGGTGTTGCCGCAGGTGCCGGCAACACCGCGCCTTTGGGTGCTGGCGGCAGGTTTGTCGGCGGCGGTGTGTTATGCGGGTTTGGCAGGGTTTGCGGTGCCGACCCAGCGCAGTGTGCTGATGCTGCTGGCGTTGGCATGGGCATGGTGGCGGGGGAGCGGCGCATCGGCGTGGAGGGGTTGGCAGCAGGCGTTGGCTTGGGTGTTGCTGTTTGATCCGACTGCGGTTTTGGGTGCGGGATTTTGGCTGTCGTTCGGTTTGGTGGGGGCGTTGCTGTGGGCTTCGGCAGGCCGTCTGAACGAGCACGGGCTGCGGGTGGCGGTGCGCGCGCAATGGGCGGTAACGGCGGTGTCTGTGGTGGCACTGGGCAGCCTGTTTGCTTCGCTGCCGCTGTTGAGCCCATTGGTAAACGCGGTAGCGATTCCGTGGTTTTCGTGGGTATTGGTTCCGTTGGCGCTGGCCGCTTCGCTGCTGCCGTTGGCGCCTTTGCAGTGGCTGGCGGCTGCGGCGGGCGAATATACGCTGCGGCTGGTGAAGCTGGTGGCGCAGGCTGCGCCCGAATATGCCGTGGCTGCTGCACCGCCGTTGTTATTGCCGCTGGCGGTGGCGGCGGCTTTAACCGTGTTGCTGCCGCGCGGCTCGGGCTGGAGGCCGTGGGGGTGGCTGGTGTTGGCGGGTTTTGTGTTTTACCGCCCGAGTGTGCCGCAGCCGGGCCGTCTGAACGTTACCGTTTGGGATGCGGGACAGGGTTTGTCGGTGTGGATGCAAACCCGCAACCATAATTTGTTGTTCGACACGGGCACCGAAACGGTTGCAGCCGCGCAGATTCTGCCCAATCTGAATGCGGCGGGCGTGCGCCGTTTGGACGCGCTGGTGTTGTCGCACCACGATGCCGACCACGACGGCGGTTTTACAGCTTTAGTGCAGGCCAAAAAACCGCGTGAAATTCTGGCGGGGCAGCCGCAGTTTTACCCGCAGGCGGAGCTTTGCAGAGAAAAACAATGGCAATGGGACGGCGTGTATTTTGAATGGCTCAGGCCGTCTGAAAACAAAACGGCGCAGGATAACGACCAAAGCTGCGTTCTGCGCGCGGTGGCGGGCGGGCAGGCGCTGCTGGTAACGGGCGATTTGGGGCGGCGCGGCGAGCGGGAGCTGGTGGAACAATACGGCAGGGGGTTGCTCAGCCAGGTGTTGGTGTTGGGGCATCACGGCAGCGACTCTTCATCATCGGGGGCGTTTCTCAACGCGGTGTCGCCGCAATATGCCGTGGCTTCCAGCGGCTTTGCCAATGCCTACAAACACCCTGCCGCTGCGGTGCAAAACCGTGTGAAGGCGCACGGCGCAACTTTGTTGAGAACAGATTTGTCGGGCGCGCTGGTGTTTGAATTGGGGGCGGGAGAAGAGGTGTTTCAAGGCCGTCTGAAAAAGGCTAAGTTTTATTGGGAGAAGAAGCCGTTTGAATAAGGTTTTGTTTGGCGGTAAGCCGCAGACAGTGCGGGCGGCATAAGCCTGCTCTGCCGCCGGGCGGGCTGGTAAAGCCGCTCTCTTGCGGCCGGGGCGCGGCAACACCGTAACGGCATCAAGCGGATTCATTATTGTGTTTGCCGGGGGGATAAACGATAGAAAATTATCGGGCACAAGGTGCGGAATACCGGGCAAAGGGCAAAGGGCGCGCGGCATTTTACTTTATCTGCCCCGGCTGGTTTTCAGACGGCCGGTTGCGGGATAAAAAAGCATCGGCTATAGTGGGTTTGCACATTTCGCTGTCGAGCAGCAGATATGGCATATGCGGTAAGGCTGCGGCAGAAATGTGCGAATACGCCATACCGTTTGCAGCCGATACCTGCAAACGGCCTGCGCCTGAAATTCCGATTTTGTTTTTGGTAATGTTTATGCCCGATTTTTCACTGGCCGAGCGGCTGTTGTTTGCCCTGTTGTGCGTGCCGGTTTTGGCCACGCTGCTGCCGTTGGCAAACCTTAATCATTGGTCGTTCCGCATTTTTGATTTTCCGCGCCCGCAAATTGCTGCGTTGAGCCTGTTGTGTGCCGTGTCCAACTATGCTTTGCTGCAACACGGTCATTGGCTGTTTGTGGTGTTTGAAATATTGAATGTGTGCTGTTTTGTTTACCAATTGAAAGAAATATCCGCCTATACGCGCTTATCGAAGCCGGAAGTGCTGCATTATCAGGGCGAAGACAATGGGCGCACAGTGTCGCTGATTACCGCTAATGTGCTCACCGGCAACCGCCGTTTTGAGTTGCTGCTCGAGCAGATAAGCCGCTACAGCCCCGATGTGGTGCTGACGCTGGAGAGCGATGGTTGGTGGGAGCGGCAGCTTGCCGTGTTGGAGCGGGAGCAGGGCTACGGCTACACGGTGAAGGTGCCGCTCGACAATCTTTACGGTATGCATTTATACAGCTGCCTGCCTTTGCGCAATGCGCAAATCCGCCATTGGGTTGCCGAAGATATCCCCTCGATTGCCGCCGAAATGCAGCTGCGCTCGGGCGAATGGATACACATTTACTGCCTGCACCCGATGCCGCCCAGCCCCACCGAGGCCGACACCTCCACCGACCGCGATGCGGAGCTGCTGCTGGTGGGCAAAGAAATCGCGCAAAACAACCATTCGGTATTGGTGTTCGGCGATTTGAACGATGTGGCTTGGTCGCGCACTTCGCGTTTGTTTCAGAAAATCAGCGGCTTGTTGGATCCGCGCAAAGGGCGCGGGCTGTTCAGTACGTTTCATGCCGGCTGTCCGCTGTTCAGATGGCCGCTCGACCATATTTTCCACAGCAGTGATTTTATGATGAGCGAAATCAAGGTGTTGCCTAATATTGGTTCAGATCATTTTCCGGTGTACGGCAAGTTTCAGTTTGCTCCGGCTGCCGGGGCTGTGCAGGAAAAGGAAGCGGCCAATACAGAAGAGAAACGGCAGGCGCGTGAAAAAATCGCCCAAGCACAGCCGGTTAAGGAGGTTGTGCAGGAAAAATATACCGATAACGGCAGATAGGGCGGCCGGGCGTTTCAGACGGCCAGGGGCGGATTCCATCGGCCGGATAAGGGTTGGGGGATAAGGGTGGTTGGAAAGACCTTTGCTTGTGAAGCGGGAGGCGGGAAGCGCGACAGGCGGGGAAAGAAAACAGGCCGTCTGAATCATTTTCAGACGGCCTGTTGTGCGGTATGGGGATTACAGGCTGTTGGTGAATGTGCGGGCAATCACATCGCGCTGCTGCTCGGGGGTGAGCGAGTTGAAACGCACGGCGTAGCCCGATACGCGGATGGTCAGCTGCGGATATTTGTCGGGGTTGGCCACGGCGTCTTCCAAAGTTTCGCGGGTCAGCACGTTCACGTTTAAGTGTTGGCCGCCTTCCACCTTCGGGCGGGCGGTGATGTCCAGCGGCACTTCTCTGTAGGAAACATCGCCTAAGGAGGAGAGGGCGGTAACATCGTCTTCGCGGTATTGGCTGCTTTTGGTGCACAGGCAGCGCACTTCTTGGGTTGCATCGTCAAGCAGCCAGAAAGAGTTGAGCAGACCGGCATCGTTGCTGCGGGTGATTTGGATACCTTTGATCATGGTTTATCCTTTCGATAGGGGTGTTAAAAAATTACGTTAGAAACATTGTATACCCCGCATCTGAACGGATTTTGACTTAAATCAACTTACAAAATACTACACCCGAAGAATTGAAATTATGTCTGTTAAATAGTTAATACATTGTTTTTCAAATTTTATTTGAGTTTTTTCAGACGGCCGGCATCATGGCCGGCCCATCGGGGCAGTTTCCGGTTTTTTGGAATTATGTTACAAATAAAGATTATTTTATTTAGATGATTCAGGTAGATAATGGATATTTCTTTATTGCTGCAACTGGCTGTGTTGCTGGGTGTGATTTTTCTCGGTGTGCGCTTGGGCGGGCTGGCCATCGGCTATACCGGCGGTTTGGGTGTGGCGGTGCTGGCTTTGGTTTTGGGCATGGAGCCGGGCAAGGTTCCTTACGATGTGATTTTGATTATTATGGCGGTGATTTCGGCCATTGCCGCGCTGCAGTTGGCGGGCGGTTTGGATTATTTGGTGCGTGCCGCAGAACGCCTGCTGCGCCGAAATCCGAAAAATATCAATTTTTTGGCACCGACAGTTACTTATTTCCTCACTATTCTCGCAGGCACGGGCCATACGGCGTTTTCCATGATGCCGGTGATTGTGGAGGTGGCCAAAAGTGAAAATATCCGCCCCAGCGCGCCGCTGAGCATCGCGGTGGTGGCTTCGCAGATTGCCATCACCGCCTCGCCGGTAAGTGCGGCCGTGGTGTTTATGAGCGGTATGCTCGAGCCTTTGGGAGTGAGTTACCCGAAACTGCTGCTGGTTTGGCTGGCTACCACTTACACCGCCTGTATGCTGGTGGCGCTGCTGATTAATCTGTTCGGCAATTTGGATTTGTCGAAAAGCAAGGCTTACCAACAGCGTCTGGCAGACGGCTTGGTGCAGACGCACAAGGCGGACGGGCGCGGGGAGCTGCCTGCGGGGGCGCGCACATCGGTGTGGATTTTCTTCGGCGGGGTGGTGGCGGTGGTGTTGTATGCCTGCGCGATTTCGCCTGCCGTGGGTTGGATTGAAAAACCGGTGCTGCCGCGCGATGGTGCGATTGTCAGCTTTATGATGATTATCGCCAGCCTGATTGTGATGTGCTGCAAACTCGACACCGGCAAGCTGCTGGACATGAGCACGTTTAAATCGGGCATGGCCGCCTGCGTGTGCGTGCTGGGCGTGGCGTGGCTGGGCGATACGTTTGTGAGCGGCCATATCGAGGCGGTGAAAGAAACCGCTTCGGCGCTGGTGGGCAATTATCCGTGGCTGTTGGCGGTGGCGCTGTTTTTTGCCAGCATGCTGCTGTATTCTCAGGCGGCAACGGCTAAAGCCATTATGCCCGCTGTGGTTTTGGCTTTGGGCATCACGCCGGAAAACAATTCGCAGGTGTATATTTTGGTGGCCAGTTTTGCCGCTGTGTCGGCATTGTTTGTTTTGCCCACTTATCCGACCCTGCTCGGAGCGGTGCAGATGGACGATACGGGCAGCACGCGTATCGGCCGTTTTGTGTTCAACCACTCGTTTCTGATTCCCGGCGTATTGGCGATTGTGTTTGCCGTGGCTTTGGGTTTTGTGGTGGCGCCGTTGGTGTTGTAAGCGGGCAGACCGAAGTTTTGTGCCCGGCAGCGCCGGCGTTTCGATGATGAAACGATGGGCGGATGATTGGGGCGGCCCGTGTTGCGCGGGTGGTTTGAGAATCCGGGCAAGCGGTTCGTTACTATAGTGAATCCCTTCCTTGTCGTGTGCGTATTGCCTGCCGCTTGCCGCCCGGCACCGAAAATGAAGGGATTCACGTCTGCAAGGTTTCGGCAAAGGCCGTCTGAAATGCTTCACCACCCGTTATTTGTGCACCGGCGGTATAGCGGGGTTTGGTTTTTTCGGGGGGATTGTTACAAGAAACCAGGCCGTCTGAAAACCATGCAGCCGGCTTTCAGACGGCTTTCAGACGGCTTTTCCCGACCCTGACCTTTCAAGCCTTTCTTGAATAGCCGTATAATACGGTTCTCCCGATTGGGCGGCCGGCCGCAGACCGTATCACCGGGCGGAACCGTGCCGTATGGTTTCACAGCGGGCCGGCGCCGGCTGCCGAAACCCCACCCGATAGTAGAAAGCGCAATATGAACATCACCATTATCAACCACCCGCTGGTCAAACATAAGCTCACTCTGATGCGCGAAGCAGAATGCAGCACGTTTAAATTCCGCACCCTTGCCACCGAGCTGGCGCGGCTGATGGCCTATGAAGCCACCCGCGATTTCGACACCGAAAATTATATTATCGATGGCTGGTGCGGCGAAATCGAAGGCGAGCGCATCAAAGGCAAAACCCTTACCGTGGTGCCGATTCTGCGTGCGGGATTAGGTATGCTGGACGGCGTTTTAGACTTAATCCCCACTGCCAAAATCAGCGTGGTCGGCCTGCAGCGCGATGAAGAAACCCTCAGGCCTGTGTCGTATTTTGAAAAATTTGTCGACAGCATGGATTCGCGCCCCGCTCTGATTATCGACCCCATGCTTGCTACCGGCGGCTCGATGGTTGCCACCATCGACCTATTGAAACAGAAAGGCTGCCGCAATATCAAAGCATTGGTTTTGGTGGCCGCTCCCGAGGGCGTGAAAGCCGTGAACCATGCCCACCCCGATGTTACCATCTACACCGCCGCCCTCGACAGCCACCTGAACAAACAAGGCTACATCATTCCCGGCTTGGGCGATGCCGGCGACAAGATTTTCGGCACCCGCTAACCAAACCTTTCAGACGGCCGGATAACAGTGTCCGGCCGTCTGAAAACACCCCGCTGCAGCCAAACACAGGCAGAAATACGGTAGCGGCACACAATCTTTATGATGCTCTGCAAAAAATTCCAGCTTTTGAATCCTGCAGCCAACCTGCCTCCACCCGACACGGATACCGCTATGAACTTCCAAGAAAATCTCGCCACTCTGCCCGCTATCGACCACTTAACCGGTTTAAACGTATGCAGCAAAAACGGCGAAGTCCTGCACCATATCCCCGCCGTGCCCGGCAAACTCGGCTCGCTCAAGCTTTATCACGCGTTGGCGCAGGAATACGGCGGCGTGCTTGACCCCGAAACCGCCGAGCGCGGCATATTTCTGTTTGCAGAACACGTTGCCGATGCCGAAGCGAACCCCGGCAAACACCCCAATATCGACCTGCTGCTGCGGGTGAAAGCGGAAAACCTGATTTTCCATCTGCAACCCGTTGCAGCGTAAGATCCGCCTTAATTGGCCGAAGTTGGGGGCGTAACCCCAGGCCGTCTGAAAATCAAAACGCCCCGAAATTTTGGGCATGATTGCGCAAGCCAAATTGCGGCAATCCAATCAATTCATTACCTGCATTAGCAAAAGAACCCAATCGGGCTCTGCGCCGGATTTGGTTTTTAAACTTATTAAAAATCAAAGTGTTATCTGATAACGCCGTATGGCGGATCTGCTTCAAAACAAGCACAAGGCTGGCTTGCGCCGCCTGCGCTGTTTCCCGTTTATTGTTTTAGGGGCTGACGTAGATTAGCAGTCATGATAGGCTGCCAAAATGAAGATAACCCACTGTAAGTTAAAGAAGAGTCTGCAAAGAAAACTGCTTGAATATTTTGTATTGGAAGTAACCGCACGTTCTGCTGCCGATATCTTAGGTATTCAGCCCAATAC
>NZ_JADGLG010000051.1:0-17829 GCF_015235335.1 Neisseria sp. 19428wB4_WF04 | reverse complement strand
GTATTGGGCTGAATACCTAAGATATCGGCAGCAGAACGTGCGGTTACTTCCAATACAAAATATTCAAGCAGTTTTCTTTGCAGACTCTTCTTTAACTTACAGTGGGTTATCTTCATTTTGGCAGCCTGTCATGACTGCTAATCTACGTCAGCCCCAAAATTTATACCATTACGCTGCCTTGTCAGGCGGTGCCGGCCTCGGTTTCGGCACAAATCCGGCACACCCCGGAACAGGCAATGGCAAAGAAAAAAGCCTAAACACTTGTTTAGGCTTTGGAAATTTGGTGGGTCGTGAAGGATTCGAACCTTCGACCAACGGATTAAAAGTCCGCTGCTCTACCAGCTGAGCTAACGACCCGAAGAACGCGCATTTTAATCATGCGCAGTTTTCCTGTCAAGTGTTTTTGGGCGGTTTTGTGGATTTTATATAGAAACTGCCGTAATAATTCATTTCACCGGCAGTAGATATGCTATTATTCTCTACATTCCGGCAAATGATGCCGGTGGACTCTGATATTTCACACACGAGGATAAATCTGAAATGAAAAAATTGTTGATTGCTGCTTTAGCCGCGGCTGCTTTGGCCGCATGCTCGCAAGAGGCCAAACAAGAAACGAAAGAAGCCATGCAGGCCGTGGCTTCTGACGTGAAAACCGATGCCGCCGCCGCCCAGGCCGAAGCAGCTTCTGCCGTAAACAGCGTGGTTGAGGCGGCCAAAGAAGCAGGTGCAGAAATGGAAAACGCGGCTTCCCATGCAGCAGAAGCCGGAAAAGAAGCGGCTGAAGCGGGCAAAGATATGGCGGCCGATGCGGTAAGTGCGGTTAAAGAAGCTGCCGAGGACGCGGCAACTGCGGCCAAAGAAGCAGCAGCCAAAGTGAAAGAGGCGGCGCAATAAGCAGTAACTGCCTGATAAAAGGGTGGGCGCGGCTGCCTGCCCTTTTGCCGTTTTAAGGCCGTCTGAAACCTATTTAGCGGATTCATACTTCGATACAAGGCAGCAAGCCGCAGACAATACAAGTCGTACGGCAAGGCGCAGCAACGCCGTGGCTAAAGTTCAGTTAATCTGCTATCGCGTGCTTTCATTTCTGTTGCGGCGTTGCCGTGCTGCTTTATTGCCTGCAGCTTGCCGCCTTACAGGAAATAAAGTGGATTCGCTATATGCCCCAAGACTTTGCGGCCGGGATTCGGTATGGCCGCCTTACCGGTGCGCCGTATAAATCCTGTACAATTGCCTTTCTTATCCCCTCCCGCCCGATGCGGATTCTGTTATGCGTACGCCTGCCGTCAATCCTAAAATCATTGCCACGCTGCCGGTTTTTTTCAGCGTGCTCATTGCCACTGTGTTTATTTGGTATTTCAATGTGCCGAAGCTCACCACGCCGTTTGTGCTGGGCATTATTGCCGGCGGTTTGGTGGATTTGGACAACCGTCTGACCGGCCGTCTGAAAAATATCGTGATAACGGTGGTGCTGTTTTCGATTGCTTCGCTTTCGGCACAAATCACTTACGGCTCGGGCCTGCCGTTTATTCTCGCGATGACGCTGCTTACCCTGGTGTTTACGCTGATGGGGGCGGTGGGGCTGCGTTACCGCACGCTTGCATTCGGCGCGCTGGCGGTGGCTACTTACACCACTTTGTCGTACACGCCCGGTATGCCGTGGGGGGTCAATCCGTTGATGATTTTGTGCGGCACCCTGCTCTACAGCGTGATGACGCTGATTCTGCATATTGTGTTTCCGCACCGTCCCGTACAGGAAAATATGGCGGCCGCCTATTCGGCTCTGGGCGGTTATCTGGATGCCAAAGCCGAATTTTTCGACCCCGATGAAACCGAGCAGTTGGAAAACCGCCAAATTGATTTGGCAATGAAAAACACCGCCATCATCGAAGCATTCAACCGCTGCCGCAACGCGCTGTTTTACCGTATGCGCGGGCAGCACCGCCACCCGCGCACCAGCCGTATGCTGCGCTATTACTTCACCGCACAGGATATTCACGAGCGCATCAGCTCCACCTATATGGATTACCGCGAGCTGGCCGAAACCTTAAAAAACACCGACTTGATTTTCCGCATCCACCGCCTGCTCGAATTGCAGGCGCAGGCCTGCCGCGATGTGGCCGAAAGCCTGCGCAGCGGGCAGCCCTACCAATACAGCAAACGCCTGCAGCGCGCCATCGAGGGCTGCCGCCAATCGCTGAAACTGTATGCCGGAACCCACGGCGGCAGCGGGGTACACACCCTGCAGAGGCTGCTTGAAAACCTGTTCAGTGTTGACTACCAGCTCAGCCACATCGAAAGCGGCAACCAAGAAGAGGAAGAGATGCCGTCTGAAAAACACCGCATTGCCGGCATGGAAGGCGGCGGCCTGCGCAATGTTTGGCGCACTGTGCGCAGCCAGCTTAATTTTGAATCGGCGGTATTCCGCCACGCCGTGCGTCTGGCCGTTGTGGTGTTTACTGCCTGCACCATCGTTGAAGTGTTCCATATCCACTTCGGCTATTGGATTCTGCTCACAGCGGTGTTTGTGTGCCAACCCAACTATTCGGCCACCAAAAGCCGCATCAACCAGCGCATCGCCGGCACGGTGCTGGGGGTATTGGCCGGCTCGCTGGTGCCCTATTTCACGCCTTCGGTTGAAACCAAACTGTGGATTGTGTTGGCGGCCACCACGCTGTTTTTCTTTTTCCGCACCTTTAAATACAGCTTTTCCACCTTTTTCATCACTGTGCAGGCGCTTACCGCGCTGTCGCTGGCGGGCGAAGACGTGTTTTCGCTCACCTGGCACCGTATGGCCGACACCTTGATCGGCTCGGCCATCGCCTGGGGCGCGGTGTCGTATCTGTGGCCCGATTGGCACTATCTCACCCTCGAACGCACTGCAGCACAAGCCGTGAGCCGCAACGGCGTTTACCTGCGCCATATTCTCGGCCAGCTGCAAAACGGCGGTTCGGACGACATGGCCTACCGCGTGGCCCGCCGCCGCGCCCACGAAGCCGCCGCATCGTTGAGCAGCACACTTTCCGACATGAGCGGCGAGCCGAAAAAATACGCAGCCAAACTGCAAGACGGCTTTACCCTGCTCAAAACCAGCCATGCCCTGATCGGCTATATTTCCGCCCTCGGCGCCTACCGCAACCAAATAACGCAAGGGTGTGCCCCCGAGTTCGGCGGAAATTTCTACCGAACCGCCTATCAAGCGGCAGATATGCTGGAAAATCTGGCTGCACAGCCGCCCGAAGCATTTCAGACGGCCTCGGAACAGATAAGGCAAGAGTTGGCGCAGCTGCACGGCATGATTGGCAGCGACCGCCAAAGCAGCATACTCTGGCAGCAGTTGAACCTTATCGCCCGCCAACTCGAACCCTGCTACCGTATGCTTCACAATACGCAGGCAGACGGCCTGGAGGCGGCCTCAGCCTGATAACCTGTGTTTTGCCCGATTGTGCCGGTTTTCGCTTTATCCGCCCTCCCGGGCGATAACCATGCAGACAGCCGTTTGAAAATATTTGTGCCGCGTTCCATCCGGCCGTCTGAAAAATAAAAAAAATAAAAACCAGTATGGCCGGTTCGCCGTGATGATACATAAACCGCCGAACCGAAAGCCGTACCACAGACCCGGGCGGCGCAGCCGTTATCTGAAAACGGGGCGGCGATGGCAGAAAACATCATCTTTTCCTTCTTCTGACACGCTCTCTTTCCAACAGCCTGCTGAGCGGCCGTTATGGTTTATTGTTCAGACGGCCGCGCAATTTATGGTGGAAAACAACCATATCGGGCAGATATGTTAGAATGCCGCCTTTTTCGCACCCTCACGTTTTTTTAGGAAAGCAACCATTATGGTCGGACATCCCTCAGTCGGCACCCCCTTGTTTTACGGGATATTTTTTGCTGCCATTTTAGTGATGATTGCCGTTGATATGCTGTCGCTCAAAAAAAACGGCACACATAAAGTCGGCCTGAAAGAAGCACTGGCATGGTCTGCCGTGTGGGTGGCGGTATCGTGCGCCTTTGCCGGCTGGCTGTATTTCGAGCTGGCGGGCAATCCGCTCTACGGGCACGATGTTGCGAAACAGAAAACGCTGGAGTTTTTCACCGGCTATGTGTTGGAAAAATCGTTGGCGGTAGATAATATCTTCGTGTTTTTAATGATTTTTTCCTATTTCAAAGTGCAGCCGCAATACCAACACCGCGTGTTGCTCTACGGCGTGTTCGGCGCCATCGCGCTGCGCATGATCATGATTTTTATCGGCGCGGCACTGGTGAGCCGTTTCGAGTGGATTTTATATGTGTTCGGCGCCTTTCTGCTCTACACCGGCTTGAAAATGATCAAACCGGGCGGTGATGACGATGAGGATTTGTCGGGCAACAAACTGCTCAACTGGGTAAAAAGCCATATTCCGGTGAGCAAAGATTTCCACGGCGAAAAATTCTTCACCGTTGAAAACGGCAAACGCATTGCCACCCCCATGCTGCTGGTGCTGGTGATGATCGAAATGAGCGATGTTGTCTTCGCGGTGGACAGCATTCCGGCAGTTTTCGCCGTTACCACCGACCCGTTTATCGTGCTCACGTCCAACATTTTCGCCATTCTCGGCCTGCGCGCCATGTATTTTCTGCTGGCCGACATTGCCGACCGTTTCGTATTTTTAAAATTCGGCCTGGCCTTCGTATTGGGTTTTATCGGCATCAAAATGCTGATTATGCACTGGGTGCATATTCCCGTGGGCGTGTCGCTTTCCGTGGTGTTCGGCGCGCTGGGCGTGTCGGTGTTGATTTCGCTGATGCACAGCCGCAAAGAAAGCCCCCCCGCAGACCCGCTGTAAAACCTAAAAAGCAGATGTTTCAAGCATCTGCTTTTTTTCGATATCAGGCAGCAAACCAAACAGACAGCAGGCAGCCGGTTGCGTTATTGCCCGGGCGGTTTAAAACCTTTCCCTTTAAGCAAAGCGCGGCAATGCCGTAACAGAAATCGAGCGGATTCATTATAGGCAGACGCCTTTGCAAAATCCGCTTAGGCCGTCTGAAACCAGAAAACCACCTTAACGGCTGCAACTTTATTGCCAGCCAATCCGTTTTATTCGATACTGCCCTGCACCGCCTTACCGCACCATGCCCCACGCGCACCGCCACGGCAGCATCACACACCACTGCACCTGTCATCCCCGCAGCAGCTCGGCAGGGCGGCAGATTATCTTTCGCTCAGCCAAACACATCGCACACCAAACGCAAGCCAACGGCTTGGGTCAGGCGGGAAAACCGCAGCCATTCCCCGGCCGCCGCATGGCAGATGCCGAAACGGGGCGCAAACTGCCGATTGTCGCACTGCATTTGACAACAGCATTTAACAGGCCTATTGTTTCCGCACCGTTGAAATGCCCCCAAGTCTGCACAGAAAACACCGCCGCCCCGCCGCACCGGCAGAAGTCGGACACCTGTAGATGATTTTCAGCATCGCCGCGACAAAGATCTGCCCGCCGGCTCCAAACCGGCAATGTGGAAGCTTTTTTTATTTCAGACGGCCTTAACGGATTGAATAGCTAAGATTAACACGGTAAACTTAGCCCCATTAAATTTTTTTATAACTGTCTTACCGAAAATGAAACCAGCTTTTGATGTGAAATCAGCACGCTTAGACGTGCTTTCAGCGCAGTTGCATACTGCTGATTTAGGGGAATTGGAAGAATTTTTACAACAGCGCGTAAGCCAGCACAAAGAGCTGGGCAGCATGTTGTTTTTATTGGACGTGCAGGAATTTGCCAACCCGGGCGAATTAAGCATTGCCGCCGTTGTGTCGCTGTTTGCCCGCTACGGTTTGCAAATCATCGGGCTGCGCCATGAAAACGAAGCCTGGGCCACCTATGCCGAGGCCTATCATTTAACGTTCAGCCGCAACGATCCGAAACCGGAACCCCCGGCCAAACCGGCACCGCCCCCCGAACCTGCGGCCACCGTAATCAGCAAACCAACCGTACTCATCAACACTCCCATCCGCACCGGCCAACAGGTATATGCCGAACATGCCGATCTCATTGTAACCAGCATTGTCAATGAAGGTGCGGAAATCATTGCCGATGGCAATATCCACGTTTACGGCACCATGCGCGGCCGTGCGCTGGCCGGCGCCACCGGCAACCGCAAAGCGCGGATATTCATCCAGTCGATGCAGGCGGAGCTGGTATCGGTGGCAGGAATTTACCGTAATTTCGAACAAAGCCTGCCTGCACACCTCAACAAAAAAGCCGTGCAGGTATCGCTTCAAGAAAACCGTCTGGTTATCAGCGCTATTGACGGAGACTAACCGCTTTGGTTTTAAACGATTTGATTTTTAAAAGGAAACACTGTGGCAAAAATTATTGTAGTAACTTCAGGTAAAGGCGGCGTAGGCAAAACCACCTCCAGTGCCAGCATCGCCTCGGGTTTGGCCATACGCGGCCACAAAACCGCCGTTATCGACTTCGATGTAGGCTTGCGCAATCTCGACCTGGTTATGGGTTGCGAACGCCGCGTGGTCTATGACCTGATTAACGTTATCCAAGGCGAAGCCTCTTTAACCCAGGCTCTGATTAAAGACAAACACTGCGACAACCTCTTTATTCTGCCGGCCTCGCAAACCCGCGATAAAGATACACTGAACCATGAGGGCGTAGGCCGGGTACTCAAAGAGCTGACCGATGAAATGAACTTCGAATACGTTATCTGCGACTCGCCTGCAGGTATCGAGAAAGGTGCGCTGATGGCTCTGTATTACGCCGATGAAGCCATCATCACCACCAATCCCGAAGTATCCAGCGTGCGCGACTCCGACCGTATTTTGGGCATTCTGCAAAGCAAATCGCTCAAAGCCGAAAAAGGCGAAACCGTGAAAGAACACCTGCTGATTACCCGCTATTCACCCGAGCGTGTCGAAAAAGGCGAAATGCTGTCGGTGCAGGATATCTGCGATATTCTGCGCATTCCGCTGATCGGTGTGATTCCCGAGTCGCAAAACGTATTACAGGCCTCCAATTCCGGCGCCCCCGTTATCCACCAAAACGATGTAGCCGCCGCAGAAGCCTATAAAGACGTGGTATCCCGCCTGCTGGGAGAAAACCGCGAAATGCGTTATCTCGAAGCCGAGAAAAAAGGCTTCTTCAAACGCCTGTTCGGAGGTTGATCATGTCATTGATTGATTTATTGTTCGGCAGAAAAAACAAAACCGCCGCCGTTGCGCGCGACCGCCTGCAGATCATCATCGCCCAAGAGCGTGCCAAAGAGCAGGCTCCCGATTACCTGCCCACCCTGCAAAAAGAGCTGCTGGAAGTGTTGTCTAAATATGTGCATGTATCTTTGGAAGACATCCGCATCTCCCAAGAAAAACAGAACGGCTTGGACGTGCTTGAACTGAACATCACCTTGCCGGAGCAAAAGAAGGTTCAAGAAGTATGACCCTGACCGAGTTGCGCTACATCGTTGCAGTGGCACAGGAACGCCATTTCGGACGTGCCGCCCGCCGCTGCTTCGTAAGCCAGCCCACCCTTTCAATTGCCATCAAAAAATTGGAAGAAGAACTGGCCGTATCGCTGTTTGACCGAAGCAGCAACGACATCATCACAACCGAAGCGGGCGAGCGCATCATCGCCCAGGCACGCCGCGTATTGGAAGAGGCCGATTTAATCAAACACCTGGCCAATGAAGAGCAAAACGAATTGGACGGCGCATTCAAGCTCGGCCTGATTTTTACCGTAGCACCCTATCTTCTGCCCAAGCTGATTGTGTCGTTGCGCAGCACTGCTCCGAATATGCCGCTGATGCTTGAAGAAAACTACACCCAGATTCTTACAGAATCCCTCAAACGCGGCGATTTGGATGCCCTGATTGTTGCAGAGCCTTATCACGAACCGGGCATCATCACCGACCCTCTGTATGACGAACCGTTTTTTGTGATTGTCCCCAAAGGCCACCACTTCGAAGAGCTCGACACCGTAACCCCCGCCATGCTGAGCCAAGAGCAGGTGCTGCTGCTCACAGAAGGCAACTGTATGCGCGATCAGGTTTTGGCGAGCTGCTCCGAGCTGGCCTCCCGTCAAAAAATACAGGGGCTGACCAACACCCTGCAAGGAAGCTCCATCAACACTATCCGCCATATGGTGGCCAGCGGCCTTTCCATCAGCGTACTGCCTGCCACCGCCCTCACCGAAAACGACCATATGCTGTTCAGCATTATCCCGTTTGAAGGCAGTGCCCCGCACCGCCGTGTGGTGCTGGCCTACCGCCGTAACTTTGTGCGTCCCAAAGCCCTTTCGGCCCTGCGCAATGCCATATTGGCATCGCAGTTGAACGGCGTGAGCTTTATAGAACCCCAGGCCGTCTGAAACCGGCTTCTGCACACTGCAAACAGCCCCGCTGTTTCAGACGGCCGTATATTGCAGCTCAGCCGTTTTGCTTTCAAAAACCACTCATGTTTACAGTTTGATACAGAAAATTTAAACACAAAACGTGCAAACCCCAAATCCGGCTTCTACGCAGCACTCCGCAGCCCCGCACTGTATTCTTACTTAATCCAAGAAATATATTAAACAAAACCAGAAATAACACAGCATCAGCCTATTTTGCTATACGCCGTATATAGCGGGCACACATTTCAGGCACAAAAAAGCAGGCCGCAAACCATACCGATAATACAATACGGCTCCGATTCTGTTGCCGCTTCAGCGGTTTACAATCGTTCTCTTGAATTGAAAGAGCAAAATGCCGTAGCGGATTAAGCGGACCCTCCAAGTTTGTAACAGTATGCGGCTTGCCGTGATGTTTTAAAGGCCGTCTGAAAACACCGGTTGATGTTTCAGACGGCCCGAGATGCAGAAAAATCCAGCATGGTTGATACGGCAGATTGTGAAAGGGACCTGTACCTTGCAAAAGAAATTCTCGTTTCACGATGCCGTGCGGCCTGACCGTATCCCCTTCTCTCAACCAATTCCGCAACGGCCTTGGCCGGCGTTCAGAATCTTTACCCGGCACACTGCATTTCTATCGGCATGAATCGCCTTGCTTCGCCGCCGGCTTGCCGGCGGTTGGGTTTAATCGTCCTTACGGCGCACCAGCAGCACCGGCACATGCGATTTACGCACCACCCCCTCGGCAACGGAACCCATCAGCAGGTGCATCAGCCCCGAAAAACCGTGGGTACCCATCACGATTAAATCACAGTTTTCTTCTGCCGCCTGCGCCACCAGCAGATCAGCGGTTTTGTCGCCCGCGCTTTCCATAATCAGGCTTTCGTGGCGCACGCCTGCCGCTTCGAGCACTGTGCGGTTTTTTTCCAAAACCTGGATGCCGGCAGCTTCCACCGCCTTGCGCACAGCAGTAGTGTCGCTGAAAGCGGGCGAGCCCCAGTCGAATTGGGCAACATCAACCACATGCACAGCCAAAATAGCGGCATCAAGCTGCTTGGCCAGCTTGCAGGCTTCTTTCAAGGCATACAGGGCTGCGGTGCTGTCGTCTACGGGAACAAGAATACGTTGATACATGGGCATCTCCTCAGGTTTGCGGTGAAAAGTTGGTTGGCTTTGGCGGTGGTTTGTGTTTGCGGTTTACTCTGAATAGACTGCACAAAATATTTGGAGCAGCATTCATTGGCAAAATCCCCCTTTTTCCGGCAAGGATTGCACAAGGTTAAACATTGCCCGGGCAGTATATCAAATTTGATGTAAAGAATCGGGATAATCGCGGTTTCTTTCTAACCGGCAGAATCTGCCAGACAAAAAACGGGGGGCTGTGAAAAGCAGCGAAAATACTTTACTGCTTTTATGGTTTCCAACAAGAAAAAGCAATGCAGCCAACCATAAATTTCAAACAATTTTATTAATTGAAATGTTACTGCATTCCGATAACACCGTATATTGATTTTTAAATTATCGTATTATTATAAATTATCGTATTATTATAATACTCTTTTAGCTTGAGAGATATTTTATGAAACAAGGAATAAGTGTAAAAAAATTGCGCCATAAAGCAGAGCTTCCTATATTGGTATTGACAAATCTCTGACGTGCGCCCAAGAATGGACGGCCGACCGTTGCGCTTATTACTACGCACCCGAAGGAAAGCGGTCTATGATGGTTTTGTTTGCCGGTAAAAACCTATATTCCCAAGTTGATTTTGATGAATATATCAGAAGTGTGCGCAATCATAAGAATGGTTTTTGGTTAAAACTTTCCAATTTTTTGGCCGGTCATGCTGTGGGATTCCGCAGAATGGAGACCATTAAAGAAACCGAGGAAAAAGGTTGGGATGTCCACGGGAAAATGTTATAGCGGGTATGGTTTATAGTTGCTACATTAGACTTCCCATTAAGGAAAGATATAAAATATGTAGGAATTTTTAATATTTTTCTCAGAAAAATTTAAACCGTATATTATAAATGTTAAAGCAGTAAAGTCGTCTTTACTGCTTTTATGGCTTCCAAAATAAAGTTGCCCGGCCGGAAAGGCTGTTTGCTTTGTGTCAAGTTAAGGTGAGGCCGTCTGAATATCGAGAAAGCCTATCTGTGGTTTTCAGACGGCCAAACCCTTGAATGACCGGTTACCGCTTCACCCAGCCTGCACTCAGCGCCCATTCGGCGGGGGTATAGTATTTGGGCTGGCGCGCGGGTATGCCTAAGGTGTTGCGGTACACCACACGGTAGCGGTCGGTATACCAGTTAGGCACCACGATATATTGATGGCGCAGCACACGGTCGAGTGCGCGCGATGCGGCCACCAGCTCCGTGCGGGTTTCAAAGCTCTCGAAATGCTTAAGCAGGGCTTCTACGGCAGGGTCGCACACACCCGCCCAATTGTGGCTGCCTTCGGCTTTGGCAGAGGCGCAGCTGAAATAGTCGAACTGCTCGTTGCCGGGGCTTTGGCTGTTGGCATACACCACAACGGTCATATCGAAATCGAAGCTGCCTACCCGTTTGCGGTAAACCGAAGGGTCGGCCATACGCACATTCATGCGCACACCGATTTTGGCCAAGTCGTTGCGCCATTTTGTGGTTACACGCTCATAGGTTTTGCTCGGGCTGAGAAACTCCACCACCAGCGGCCTGCCTTGCGGGTTTACCAACACGCCGTTGCGGTAGCGGTAGCCTGCCTGCTCGAGCAGGGCGCGCGCTTTGCGCAGATTGGGGCGTATGCCGTGCACAGGGTCGGTTTTGGGCGGTTCGGGCGCGTTTTGGGCGAACACGGCAGCCGGCAGGTGGCGGCGGACGCGCTCGAGCATGGCCGCTTCCATGCCCGAAGGCTTGCCCGATGCAGCCATTTCGCTGTGGGTGAAAAAACTGTTGCTGCGCCGGTAGAGGCCGTAAAACAGGCGTGCATTGGTGTTTTCAAAGTCGAAACTTTCCACCAGCGCCTGCCGCACGCGGATATCGTTAAACGGCGCACGGCGCAGGTTCATCACAAAGCCCTGCATACCGGCGGTGTTGCTGTGCCGCCATTCGTGTTTGCGCAAACGGCGCTTGGCCAGCAACTCTTCAGGATAAGCCCGCGCCCAATTGCGGGCGGAATTTTCCTGCATGAAGTCGTATTGCCCGCCTTTGATGCCCTCGAGACGCACGGTGTCGTCTTTATAATATTTGAAACGCACGGTGTCGAAGTTATACATGCCTTTGCGCACGGGCAGGTTTTGCGCCCAATAGTTTTTATCGCGCACAAATTCGCTCAAACGGCCGCTGTCGGCTTTATTGAAACGATAAGGGCCCGAGCCGATGGGCGGCGTGTTGGGAGCCGCCGCCAACCCTTTGGGATAGCTTTTGTGCGAAAACACCGGCAGCTCGCCCAAAGTCATATGCAGCTCGGCGTTGCGCTTTTTGAAACGGAACACCACCGTGCGCATATCGGGGGTTTCTACGCGCGCCACATCGGCCCAATAAAAGCGGTACATGGGCACGGCGGCTTTGTCGCGGGTGAGGGTGTTAAACGAAGCGGCCACGTCTTTGGCCTGCACGGGGTCGCCGTTGTGAAAGCGTGCTTTAGGGTTGATTTTGAAGGTTACCGAAAGGCCGTCTGAAGCCGGGGAGATGTCTTGTGCCAGTAGACCGTATATGGCAAACGGCTCGTCTTTGCCTTTCTCGGCGAGCGTGTCGAGCGTGAGCATGGCCATGCCGGCTTCGCGGCTGCCCTTGAGGGTGAACGGGTTGAACGTGTCGAAGCCGCCTGCCGCAGGCAGCGTGAACGTGCCGCCTTTGGGAGCTTCGGGATTCACATAATCAAACGATTTAAAGCCGGCAGGGTGCCTCACCGGCTGGCCCAAAGCCAAACCGTGGGCGGCATAGGCATGAGCGGCGGCAAAAAGCAAAATCAGGGCGGAAAAAATTTTCATCTTGAAACGCTTAACAAAACATGCGGTATTTATTGTAGCCTATCGGCAGGGTTGTCCACACACCGTTTTGGCACGGGTCGGTTTATTTTCTGCCGCGATATTCGAAACACCGACCCGCAGCTTAATTGTGAAACGCTTCATTTCCGACACCAGGCAGTAAGCCGCAGACGGTAATGACCCCGCCCGGGCGGCTTATACAACCATTCTCTTTGAGCCGGGGCTCGGCAATGCTGTAGCGCAAACGAAGTGATTCACGATAGGCCGAAGCCTTTGAAACATATCTTAAGGCCGTCTGAAAAAAGGCCATCTGAAAGGCTTAAATATCATTAATTCCCATGCGGGCGGAAAGCCAAATGAAAATATGGAAGTATAGGTTAAACAAATACCGGAATGGCAAACGATCGGATTTCCGTCTGCGCAGAAATGGCGGCAAATAAACTTCTTAACGTTTTTTGAGTCCTGCAAGGCGTTCAGGCCGTCTGAAAACCGCATTCCCATTTTGTGAGCCTGCTTTATCACAACGGCCTGCCATTTCCACAGCCAAGCACTTTAAAATAACAACAACATTGATTTGCCTGATTGTGCAGCCCGCACTATCTCCGCCCGCTGCTTTATGCTTATTTTTTGCTATTTGGGGCAGGTGGGTTATCACACCTATCCGCCCGAAACGGTTTGTTTTGATAAAAATATAAAAACACAACGTTCACCACTATAATACGGATACGCCCCCACCCAACCCGACAGCCTAAACATGAAATTCGCCTTCTTTATTTTATATTTAATCCAACTGCTGCCGTTTCGCGCCATTCACAAGCTGGCCGACTTTATCGGCTTACTGGCCTATTATGCCGTCAAACCGCGCCGCAGGGTAGGCGAAATCAATTTGCAGAAATGCTTTCCCGAATGGAGCGAAAGCAAGCGCACCTCCGTGTTAAAGCACCATTTCCAACACATGGCCAAGCTGATGCTCGAATACGGCCTCTATTGGTATGCCCCTGCCGAACGCCTGCGCCGCTTCGTGCGTTACCAAAACAAACACCATCTCGACAATGCGCTTTCCGCAAGCGAAAAAGTGATTCTGCTCTACCCCCATTTCACCGCATTCGAAATGGCGGTTTATACCCTCAACCAAGACGTGCCGCTTACCAGCATGTATTCCCACCAGAAAAACCGGGCGGTGGACGAGCAGATTCTCAAAGGCCGCCACCGCTACAACAACGTATTTCTCATCGGCCGCAACGAAGGATTGCGGGCCATCATCAAACAAATCCGCAAAAGCGGCGCCCCTTTTCTTTATCTGCCCGACCAAGATTTCGGCCGCAACGATTCGATTTTCGTTAACTTTTTCGGCATTCCCACCGCCACCATTGCCGGTTTGGGCCGCATTTCAGGCCTAACCGGCGCCAAAGTTATTCCCGCCATTCCCATCCGCGAAGCCGACAATACCGTAACACTGCGTTTTTATCCCGCCTGGGAAAACTTTCCCACCGAAAGCGCAGAATCCGACACCCAGCGCATGAACGACTTCATCGAAGCACGCACACGCGAACACCCGGAGCAATATTTCTGGCTGCACAAACGCTTCAAAACCCGCCCGGAAGGCGAGCCGGGTTTTTACAGTTAGTTTTTTACAGTTAATTGTAAATGTTTCAGACGGCCTCTAAATAATACAAACAATACAAACCACCTTTCTTAATAACGTATTAAAGAAAGGCGGCATTTTTTATCGCCAAACACCGGATTACATACCGCTACCTATCAAGCTTTCGGCATAACCGATACCGTACAGCAACAATACCGCCCAAAATAAACCTCTGAAATTCAAACCACTACACTATTGCCATTGCTAAAAAACCATCATGCGACACTCCAAACCCTGATAATAAATATCCAAAAAACAGCAGATTTCCCCAAAAAAATATAAAAAACTGCCAAACAACAGCCATAAAGTTCCAAAAACATCAACTGTCAACTTCTCAAAACCCGCATAAAAATCAAAAACTTTGCAACAAGGGCTTGGCAAAGCGGAAAAAAACAGGTAAATTCAAACTACATCCCACTACACGAAATCAATAACGTGTAAACGGTATTCCAAAAATCAAGCGAGAACAAAGGAGTTAATAGAGATGGCAAATTACCAAAGCGAAATCAAAGAAGCCGCGGATCTGAAACAACAGATGGGTTCGGGCTGGAGCGCGATTACCCCGGAATATGTTGCGCGTATGCGGCTGCAAAACCGCTTCAAAACAGGCTTGGATATCGCCAAATACACCGCCGCCATTATGCGCCGCGACATGGCCGAATACGATGCCGACCCCGCAAACTACACCCAATCGCTCGGCTGCTGGCACGGTTTTGTCGGGCAGCAAAAACTGATTTCTATTAAGAAACACCAAAAAACCACCAACAAACGCTACCTGTATCTCTCCGGCTGGATGGTGGCCGGCATGCGTTCCGAATTCGGCCCGCTGCCCGACCAATCCATGCATGAAAAAACCAGCGTTCCGGCTTTGATTGAAGAGCTTTACACTTTCCTGAAACAAGCCGATGCCCGCGAACTCGACCTGCTGTTTACCGCACTGGATGCCGCCCGCGCCGCCGGCGACAAAGCCAAAGAGCAGGAAGTCCAAAATCAGATCGATAACTTCGAAACCCACATCGTGCCGATTATCGCCGATATCGATGCCGGTTTCGGCAACGCCGAGGCCACCTATCTCTTAGCTAAAAAAATGATCGAGGCGGGTGCCTGCTGTATCCAAATCGAAAACCAAGTTTCCGATGAAAAACAATGCGGCCACCAAGACGGCAAAGTAACCGTTCCGCACGTTGATTTCTTGGCGAAAATCAACGCCGTCCGCTACGCATTCTTGGAGTTGGGCGTGGACGATGGCGTGATTGTCGCCCGTACCGACTCTTTGGGTGCCGGCCTAACCAAACAGATTGCCTACTCATTGCAACCGGGCGATTTGGGCGACCAATACAACAGCTTCTTGGACGGCGAAGAAATCACCGATCTGAGCCAAATCAAACCGGGCGATGTGATTGTGAACACCAACGGCAAAACCATCAAACCCGTACGCCTGCCGAGCAACCTGTTCCAGTTCCGCAAAGGCACCGGCATTGACCGTGTTGTGCTCGACTGCGTAACCTCGCTGCAAAACGGTGCCGACTTGCTGTGGATTGAAACCGAAAAACCACACATCGGCCAAATTAAAGAAATGGTGGATAAAATCCGCGAAACCATTCCGAACGCCAAGCTGGTATATAACAACAGCCCCTCGTTCAACTGGACGCTGAACTTCCGCCAACAAGTGTTCGATGCCTGGCAGGAGGCCGGAAAAGACATATCGGCCTATGACCGCGCCAAACTGATGAGCGTGGATTACGATGACACCGATTTGGCCAAAGAGGCCGATGAACGCATCCGCACCTTCCAAAAAGATGCGTCTGCCCAAGCCGGCATCTTCCACCACCTGATTACCCTGCCCACCTACCACACCGCAGCCCTCTCCACCGACAATCTGGCCAAAGGCTATTTTGCCGATCAAGGCATGCTGGCCTATGTAAAAGGCGTGCAGCGTGAAGAAATCCGCCAAGGCATCGCCACAGTGAAACACCAAAACATGGCCGGCTCCGATATCGGCGACAACCACAAAGAATATTTTGCCGGTGAAGCCGCCCTGAAGGCGGGTGGGAAAGACAACACCATGAACCAATTCTCGTAAGAGACCGTTTCAGACGGCCTCAACGAAAGGCCGTCTGAAACCGACTTCTTTATCTGCACAGAGTTGAGCTGTGCGGATAAAGTGCAGGCGCAAGCCTGTATTGTTTGTGAAGCGTAAATCTCTGATTTGAGGTATTTCGGGCAATCCTTACAGATTGCCCGCTTTTTTGCCACCAAAAACTCCAAACCATGCAGCAGCATACAGTCAGATAACATAGCCACTGTTGAGAAGCATTCAGTTGGAAGATTTTTATGATGAGCAATAGGAGTTTTAAAATGTCAAATGACTATCAGAAGCTTAAGAGTAAAGACGCCAGCCGCATCATTAGCCTACCACAGATATACGCTGGATAGATTATCTAAACTGGAACAATGTCAAGTTTATTTTAAGCAATAATGCGATATGACTATAATGCAGTGATTTAGCTGCTCTGCGTGCATGGAGCGATACCCCGAACACGAAATGAACTATTAATTCCCTTCCAAAGCCAAAGCCGTTTAAGCCACTACAGACAAAACAAACTCATCGAACTGTGTGCAGCAGGCGTTACAGCACGGACTGCCGAACCGGCTGGTGTAAACAAAGACACTGCCGCCTATTATTTTCAGCTCTGCGCTTACTTAGCTTCCACAACAGCCCGCATTTGGAAATGCTTGAGGGCGGAGTAGAAATTGATGAAAGCTGTTTCGACAGACGGCGCAAAGGACGGCGCAGACGCAGGGCGGTAGGAAAGGTAGTGGTTTTCGGTATTATGAAACGGAACGACAAAGTCTATACGGTAGTTGCAAACAATGCCGAATCAGACACCTTGATGCCTATAATCAAACAGAAAATCATGCCGGACAGTATTGTTTATACAGACAGCCTGAGCAGCTACGAGACGCTGGATGTCAGCGGTTTTATCCATCACCGTATCAACCATTCCAAAGCGTTTGCCGACCGTCAGAACCACATCAACGGTATTGAGAATTTTTGGAATCAGGCCAAGCGCGTGCTACGCAAATACAACGGAATCGACCGAAAGTCTTTTCCCCTATTCTTGAAAGAATGCGGGTTTCGGTTTAACTTCGGTACACCGTCTGAGCAGCTTAAAATCCCGCAAGATTGGTGTGGAATTTAGGGATAATCTACTTCAGCCCCTAATATTTTTCCCGGGAAATGGAAAAGCGCTATGGCGCAATGATTAACGAAATTTTTACCCTGGAAGAGTTGTTTGCAGAAAAAATCAAGCGAACCGACAGCCTGCCCAAGTCCAAACTGGACAATGACGAGCTTATGCTCCGCATTTGGCTCGACAATGCCTTACCGCCCTACAGCCCGCCCGGGCATATCCGCAAAGTTTTGAAAGCGTTTAAACGGCACACCGATGAGGAAGGCTTTGAATCCGTCAAATATCTGTTGAAACGGCGCGGCATCAAGGCGGAAGACTATCTGGCCGACTGAGGTTTTGTCCCTCCTTTTGCGCATACTTATCAGGCCGTCTGAAAACACCTTTCCCGTTTTCAGACGGCCAATTTATTTATAAAGCCTTATACCTCGATCCATGAAAAAATCAAAATATCTCGACTTTCACGCTTCCCTGTCTATATCTGTTTTGTTCGGTTCCTTGCTCTTTTCCCTGCATCCTCCTTCAGGGGGTGTTAAATATCGTGCAAAACTGAGCCAGGGAAACGGGGAGTTGTGCTCCAAAATTGAGCCACTCTCCGTTTGTTATAAACTGCTCCGCTTTATCACACAGCGGAGCCCAACCTGGATGTTATGCATG
>NZ_JADGLG010000050.1:0-18073 GCF_015235335.1 Neisseria sp. 19428wB4_WF04 | reverse complement strand
CATCAACTTCTACTTCACCATCAAGCATTTCCAGATGCGGGCTGTTGTGATAGATAAGTAAGCGCAAACGGTGGAAGTAATAGGCAGCGGTATTTTTATTGACGCTAACTAATTGCGCCGCTGTGCGGGCGGTAACACCTGCAACAAATAGTTCAATCAGTTTGTTTTGCTTGTACTGACTTAAACGACTTTTTCTCATAGGGATTATTCTAACCTGAAGTTAAATTTCCCTAGTTATCTAGTACAGCCCCTTTAGAAATGTTTGAGGGCGGAGTAGAAATTGATGAAAGTTATTTTGGCGGACAACGCAAAGGCAGACGCGGTGCGGCTGGCAAAGCCGCCGTATTCGGTTTTTTGAAGCACAACGGCAAAGTTTATACGGTTACCGTGCCCAATACACAAACCGCCGCTGCTTTACTGCCGGTCATCCGCGGACAAATAAAGCCGGACAGCATTGTCTATACCGATTACTGCAAAATGATGTACTTGATGCGGGCAGATTCAGCTGCTTTCGCATCAACCACAGTATACGGTTTGCAGAACGGCAAAACCACATCAACGGCATTGGGAATTTTTGGAATCAAGCCAAGCGTGTGCTACGCAAATACAACGGAATCGACTGAAAGTCTTTTCCCCTATTCTTGAAAGAATGCGGGTTTCGTTTTAACTTTGGCACACCAAGTGAGCAGTTGAAAATCTTGCGGGATTGGTGTGGTATTTAGGGCTAATCTACTTCAGCCCCTTTCTTTAATAAATATATCAAGATACACTGGCAAAGCCTGCGTTCATTGCTACACATTCAATCACTCTCCAACCGAAAAAAGGCCGTTTGAATAACCATGCCGACTATTTTGATTGTGCGTCCTGAGGTGCAAGCTGCTGCAGATATTGCCGTTTGCGAAGCGGCAGGCTGGCGGGCACTGCCTTTCAGCCCGATAAGTCTCGAGCCGGACATGTCTGCCCTGCTTGGTCTCAACAAACAATTCCAAGCTGCGCAAGCCGTGTTTTGGGTCAGCCCCGGCGCCATCGGAACTGCCGCTCCGTATATCGACTTTTCAGACGGCGGCATCACACAGATTACTGTCGGGCAGGCCAGCCGTAATGCTTTGGAGAAATTCTGTTCCCATTCTGTTATCAGCCCCGAAAGCGGCAATGACAGCGAAGCCGTGCTGGCACTGCCAGAGTGGAACAGCTTGCCTTCCGGAGCCGGAGTGCTGATTATCCGAGGGCACGGCGGACGCGGCTTCTTGGCAGACGGGCTTCGCCGGCGCGGCTTTGCTGTGAGTGTGGCAGAAGTATATTTCAGACGGCCCAAGCTGCTGGATTGGACGGTTTTCGAAGCTGAAAAACCACAGGCCGCCTATATCACTTCTGCTGAAATGGTGCGCGGGCTGTTTGCCCAGGCGCCGGATAGAATCACCCAAGTTTTAAGAACCTTGTTATACTTCACCCATCATCCGCGCATCGCCGATGCGCTGCGCAATGCCGGGGCGCACCGCATTGAGTTGGTCGAACGGTTAAACCCGCACTCACTCGGGGCCGTTGCCCTCTAACCGCCGGCAGGCTTGAAACCATGCGTCTCACGGAGCAATGAATGAACGGACACAACGGAAACGCTATCGAAAACCACCCGCCCGAAAACAAACCGGAGCAGTCGAAACAACTGCTGGTGGTTTCTTCAAACGGCATTGTCAGGCCGTTTGAAAACACTGCCAACGGAGAGCCCGGCGAAAACAGCGGCCTTGATAAAAAGAACAAAGTACCGCAGCATTCTGATAATACTAAAGGCTTTGGCGCCGCCGCACCCAATAACCCCGAACCCGCAGGAAACCTTCTTATGTCTGAATCGAAAAACCCCCAGCCTCTTGTTACCCCTGTGGTAATCAAACAATCTTCGGGCAGGGCCGTGGCCGTTGTGGCATTGGCTTTGTCGGTGTTGGCGTTGGGCGCGGGGGGCTTTCTGTTTGTGCAGGGTCAGAATATCCTGAAAACTCAAGAAATTGATTTTAATCAAAAAATAGATAAGGCCGCATTGGGAGAGTCCCACAATGCCTCAATGCTGCAAGATGCTTTGCGCAAACAGAATGAAAGCCAGGCTGTGTTGGAGCAGATTATCGGCAATCAAAAACACAACGCCGATAAAATCGCCGCTGCTGAGCGCGCTTACCGCGAACTGCTCAAAGGCCGTGCCGACTGGCTGGTTGATGAAACCGAAACCATGCTCAGTCTGGCTTCCCAGCAGCTGCTGCTCACCGGTAATGTGCCGGCTGCAGTTGCTGTACTCGAAAATATCGAAAGCCGCCTGAGCCGTTTCGACCATCCCGAACTGTTGCCTGTCAAACAAGCGGTTGCCGGTGATTTGACTGCGTTGAAAAACCGCCCCTATCTTGATGTTTCTGCCGCTTCTCTGCGCCTTAACCGCTTGGAGGCCGCCATTGCCGGCCTGCCGCTCATTATCGATGGTACACTGAAACCCGGCCAGGCTGCGCCGCAGGCCGCCGCAGTGTCTGCAGCCAACCTTTCGTGGTGGGAAAACGCTTGGCAAAAATCGCTTTCAGCCCTGAAAGATATGGTAGAAGTACGCCGTTTAAACAATAACGATGCCATGCTGATGGCACCCGACCAAGCTTATTTTGTGCGCGAAAATCTGCGCCTGCGCCTGCTTGATGCACGCACAGCCCTGCTGCAACATAACGGCGAAGTGTATCTCAACGATTTAAACAGCGCCGAGGCTTCGGTGAAACAGTATTTCGACATCTCTTCGCCCGCCACTCAGTCGTGGCTGCGCGAGTTGGCCGACTTGACGGCACTGGACTTGCGCGCCGTGGCTGATGACGCGCTGAAAACCAGCTTGAATGCCGTGCGCAATTATCAGGAAACCGTGCGCCCCAGCCGCCCCGCAGAGTTGTCTGAAGCCGTATCCGCACCTACTGCCGCACCGGCCTCATCGCCTGCCGTGCCGGCACAAGCATCCGAGCACGCGCCCGTTGCCCCTGCCTCTCCGTCAAGCCTTTCTCCTAAACCCGAAGAAGCGGCAAAACCCGTAAAACCCGCTACCGTGCCTGAGGGGGGTAACCCTGCCGCCGGTCAGACTCAATTGAAAGGGGAGCGCGCATGAGAGGGCTGATTTGGATTATCGTATTGTTTGCCGTGGCAGTGGGTTTGGCGATTGCTTCCGGCTCTTATAACGGTAATGTATACATCGTGGTGGAGCAAACCCTGCTGCGCATCAACCTTCATGCTTTCATTCTCGGCCTGGTTGCGCTGGTGGTGATACTGTATCTTCTGCTGTGCCTGATTGCGGCGATTCTCAATATGCCGGGCCGTATACAGCGTTTCGGTGCTGCGCGTAAAGGCCGTCAGGCCGCCCATGCGCTCAACAATGCCGGTTTGGCTTATTTTGAAGGCAAATTTCAAAAAGCCGAGCAGGAAGCCGCCAAAGTGCTGGCCAACAAAGAGGCGGGCAGCAACCGCACGCTGGCATTGATGCTGGGGGCGCACGCTGCCGACCAGATGGACGACAAAGCCCTGCGCGACCGTTATCTGAAAGATATCGAACCGCTGCCCGCCAAGCAACAGCTCTCGCGCCATTTGCTGCTGGCTGAGTCTGCGCTCGGCCGCCGCGATTATGCCGCTGCCGAAAACCACCTTGCTGCCGCCGCGCAAATCAACCCCAGCCTCACCCGCCTGGTGCGCCTGCAATTGCGCTATGCTTTCGACAAAGGCAACGCGCTTGATGTGTTGGATAAAGCAGAAAAACTGGCGAAAGCCGGTGCCATCAGTGATTACGAAGCTGAACAATACCAAAACTGGGCCTACCGCCGCCTGCTGGCGCTTGTTTCCGATGCCGGCGGCCTGAAAGCCTGCTTAAAGCGCATTCCCGAAAATCTCAAAGCGGGCGATTTGTGTGTTGCAGTTGCCGAAAAATACCAGCGTTTGGGCATGTATGCCCAAGCCGTGAAATGGGTGAACGAGTATTATCCGAAAACGCAGCAAACCGAGCTGCTGGAGCCGTTGGTTGAAAGCGTGCGTTTTTTGGGCGACAAAGAACAGCGCCGCGCCATCGATACCGCAGACGGCTGGTTGCAGGCCAACCCCGATAACGCCCGTCTGCTGATGTATCTCGGCCTGCTTGCCTACGACAAACAACTGTGGGGCAAAGCACAGGGCTATCTCGAAGCCGCCATTGCCCTCAAGCCCGAACTGCCCGCACGTTTGGCCTTGGCCAAGGTGTTTGATGCCGTGGGAGAGCCCGAAAAAGCCGAATCCCAACGCAAACTCGCCTTGGAAAGCGTGATGGGCGGAGAGGGCGAAAACGTTTCCCTTCCCAAACACAAATAAACCGCCCGACGGCACAACCCCTTACCTGTAACCTGCCGGAAGAAAAAACCACTTTCCGATGCCGGCCGGCAAGCCTCAAACAGTGTATAAAATAGACCAATGCCGCTGCAGCTTCACGGAATCATTCTCTTGAAGCCGAAGCAGCCGCAGCGAAAATGAAAATTGCAGGCCGTCTGAAACCTTTTCAGACGGCCTGATACCACAAACCGAAAGCCCGATATGACCCACTTGAAAAACGACACCTTCCTGCGCGCCCTGCTCAAACAACCCGTTGAATACACCCCCGTGTGGATGATGCGCCAAGCCGGCCGCTACCTGCCCGAATACAAAGCCACCCGCACGCGTGCAGGCAGCTTTTTGGATTTGTGCAAAAACACCGATTTGGCCACCGAAGTAACCATTCAGCCGCTGGATCGTTTCGACTTGGACGCAGCTATTTTGTTTTCCGACATTCTCACCATACCCGATGCAATGGGTTTGGGGCTGTATTTCGCCGAAGGTGAGGGCCCCAAATTCGAGCGGCCGCTGCAACACGAAGCCGACATTGCCAAACTCGCCGTGCCCGATATAGGCAGGCTGCAATATGTGTTTGATGCCGTTTCTTCCATCCGCCGCGCCTTAAATGGCCGCGTGCCCCTAATCGGCTTTTCCGGCAGCCCGTTCACGCTGGCCTGCTATATGGTGGAGGGCGGCAGCAGCAAAGAATTCCGCACCATCAAAACCATGATGTACTCGCGCCCCGGGCTGCTGCACAAAATTCTCGACACCAACGCACAGGCCGTTACCGCCTATCTCAACGCCCAAATCGATGCCGGCGCACAAGCCGTACAGATTTTCGATACATGGGGCGGCATATTGAGCGATGCCGCTTTCGAGCAGTTCAGCCTGCGCTATATGAAACAGATTTCAGACGGCATCAAACGCGAAAACGAAGGTCGCCGCGTGCCGCTGATTATATTCACCAAAGGCGGCGGCCTGTGGCTGGAAAAAATGGCCGCTGTCGGAGCCGATGCGCTGGGTTTGGACTGGACGTGCAACATCGGCGAAGCACGTAGGCGCGTGGGTGGCCAAGTTGCCCTGCAAGGCAACTTCGATCCCTTAGCCCTCTTTGGCACGCCGGAAAGCATACGCACCGAAGTTGCACGCATTCTGGCCGCCTACGGCCGCGGCAGCGGTCATGTATTCAACCTCGGCCACGGCATCAACCAGCATGCAAACCCCGAACACGCCAAGATACTGGTGGATGCCGTACACGAACTGTCCCGCCCGTATCATATCTAGCTGGTTGTGCCAAAATTATTACAATGCTGACCCCACTTTGCCGTGCAAGTGTACCTTTGAGCATGTTGTCTTATATTTATTTTTGTAAATTGATTATAGATAATCTCGCTTTATTTTTGCTACACGGTAGCAAACAGCAGATAGTACAGATAAATACTGAACTGGTTCTATTGTTGCTCCAGTAGTTTATAAAATTATTATCTTTGAGCTAAGGCTCAGCAATGTCGTAACAAAAATTACACAACGTTGGATTTCTCCACATCCTAAAGGTCGTAGGTTACAACTGTTCATACTGATAAAAAGCATCGACTAAAAAGCACCGACAGCCGTTTCAAACAGGGAAAATACGGTATAAAACGGGGCTGGCTGAAATAGAAAAGATTATCGGAGAAACTAAAAAAACAAGTAAAGCAACGCACTGCAACAAAGCCCGTTCTGGAAAAATGGTGTATTTTGATGTCAAGAGCCTGCTCCTGTTGCAAAATCCCAAAAGCTGCAGATCTGAAGGATTGCCAGTTGCCATTAATGACTTTTTCGAGCAGCAGGTGTGACCAAGTTTCTTTTGAGTGATGCTATAGATTGTTGCCCGCGTACCATTGGATGTACCTATTCCGATAACGATATGCAGATTGTGGGGAGTCTGCGTGTAAAACAATACCAATCCGCAAACTGATGCTGAGACAGAACGTGTTATCATTATTCTAATGAAAATGCGGTATGGCACATTTTATTTCAAGAATTAGCAGAGCTGGCAAGGAGTGGTATCTATTTGTGGGTTTTGATAACACGAAGAAGCCGCATGATGGTTTGAATGGCGATACGTTTTTTTTTGAGGTTTTGAAAGCTTGTTTTCTCAATCTGTGTAAACAACGTTGGGGTTGGATTTTCTTAAATTTTAAGCCGTCTGAAAATCAACAAGTTTGGATTTTCAGACGGCTTGATTGAAACACTGAATGATGTTGAATGTCCAATGATGTGGAAAATGAAGGTAATGGATGTACAACAATCTGCTGCCGGCAATGGCCGCCTGTATAAGCTGGCTGTTTCCAGCCTAGCTGCGTTGATTTTTATCAGTCTTGCCTGGGAGTTGTGGCTGGTGCCGCTGCGCCCGGGCGGTTCGTGGCTGGCGCTGAAGGCACTGCCTTTGTGTTTACCGCTGACCGGAATTCTCAAGGGCAGGGTTTATACTTTCCAATACAGCAGCCTGCTGGTTTTACCGTATTTCGCCGAAGCGGTGGTGCGCCTGTTTGATGCTTCGGCGGTCAGCCGTGCCTGTTCGGCGGCGGCTCTGTTGTGTTCGGCAGCGTTTTTCGCCGCCTGTTTGGCTTATGTAAAACAACGGCGTAAGGCGGTTGGGAATGTTTAGGAAAAATTTGTTTTCAGACGGCCGCGATTCGGTGTGGAGTATGCGTTTGTGGCCGTTGTGGTTTTGTTTTGTCTGGATTTGTGCGGTGCCGTTTTTGTCGCTTTACCGCGTGGGGCCGCTGCCGGGTTTTTATCTTGAAGCCGGCTCGCTGGCCGGTTCGGCAGTGTTGCTGCTGCTGACGGCGTTGTTTGGCCGTTTGAATGTGGGCATACCGGCGGCAGGTGTGTATTTTCTGGTGTTGGCGGCGTTTTGGTGGGTGCAGGCGCGGGCGATGAATTTACTTTATCCGGGCATGAACGACATGGTAACGGCATCATTTGTGGTGTTGGCACTGGCGGCCTGGGCGTGCAGGGGCTGGGTGGTCGGTTTCGGTCAGGACAGGGTAGTGTCGGTGTTGGCATGGGCGCTGCTCGGCGGTGCGCTGGTGCAGGCTGCTGTGGTGGTGCTGCAGTTTACCGGCTGGGCTGCGGCGGATATGTTTCACGGTATCGTAGCCTACCGGGGTGTGCGCGAAATCAGCGGCCAGCTCGGGCAGCGCAACCATTTGGGGCACTATCTGATGTGGGGGGCGTTGGCTGCATCGTATTTATGGGCGCAGCGGCGTATGCCCGGCTGGCTGGGTTTGTCGGCAGTGTTGGTGCTGGCGTCTGCTTTGGGTTTGGTGAATTCGCGTACCATCTTCACCTATATTATCGGTGTCGGGCTGCTGCTGCCGTTTTGGCGGGTATGGGCGGGGCGTGGGGCCAACCGTATGGTGCTGGTGATGCTGTTTACGCTGGTGATGACGGTGGCGGTGCAATTTGCTGTCAGCCCGTTGTTGGATTTGTTTTCGGGCGTGCAATACGATACGGCGCTGGAGCGCATTGAGGGCAGCAGCTTCGGCGGGTCAGCCCGCGAGGTGGAATGGGGTAAGGCTTGGAAAGTATTTTGGTCGGCACCTCTGTGGGGGCACGGTTGGGGCAGTTATGCATTGCAGGGCTTTTTGGTTCAGGCCGAAACCGGGCAGTTCACGCCTAACCATTTGAATGTGTTGTTTACCCACTCACACAATCTGTTTTTTCAGCTGCTGGCTGAAATGGGGCTGGCTGGAACGCTGGCCGTAGTGTTGGGGTTTGTTGCGGTTGTGTGGCGTATGTTCAGACGGCCTGCCGATGCCGCCTCGCTGCTGCTGTTGGCGATGATGACCGTGTCGCTGTGCCACAGTATGCTGGAATACCCGCTTTGGTATCTTTATTTTCTCACGCCGTTTGCGTTGATGATGAGTTTGTCGCCCGCGCGCGAAAGCATTGTTTCAGACGGCTTGAAGTCAGTTGGGATACACCATATCGGCGGAGCATTGCTGGCGGTGTTTTTATTGGCCGGCATTATCCGCTTGGGCTTTGTTTATGCCGATCTGACGGCTTTCGACCACCACCCTAAAGATGAAACTGTGGAGCAGGAGAAAGAGAAAATCAGCGGCCTGAACTGGATTGCCGCAACCGAACCCATGTTGCGTTATTATGCCCAGCTGTCGCTGACCCGCCGCGCGAATCCGGCCGACCGAGTGTTGCAGCCGTGGGCAGAGCAGGCTGCATCTGAAGCGTTGTTGTTCCGCCCGTATTCCAACGCCTACCAAGCAGGATTATATAACTACCGTTTGGGCAAAGAGAAAAAAGCGCGCGAATGGTTGCGCAAGGTTTATCTTTACTACCCGTTTATGATGCCGCACTATGCTCAAAAAATACGCAGCAACGGCCTGCTGATGCCGTTGGAGGCGCAGATAAAAGCGGCATGTGAAGAGTTTAATAAGAAATATCCCAAAGAAAAACAATGTGATATTTGAAAATTGATTGCTCCGTAAACAGGCCGTCTGAAATGTAAAGGCCGTTGGCGGCATTGCAAAAAAGCGCAAAAGCATAGAAGCATACGCTATCAACAAAGACGATTTGCATGTTAAGATTCGCCGCATATCCAACGGTCGTCCAAGCAGGCGGCTGTCACAGTAACCATAGGAAGGACAAGCCATGAGTCGCGTATTATTGGTAGATGATGATGTTTCGTTAACCGAGCTGTTAACCGAATACCTAACGGCCGAAGGTTTGAGTGTACACAGTGTACCCGATGGCGAAGTCGGCGTGAAAGAAATTTTATCCGGCCAATACGATGTTGTCGTGTTGGATTCGATGATGCCGAAAATGAACGGTTTGGACGTATTGAAAAACGTGCGCAATCAAAGCACCGTTCCCGTGATTATGCTGACCGCCAAAGGCGATGATATCGACCGCATCATCGGCTTGGAAATGGGCGCCGATGATTATGTGCCCAAGCCTTGCACCCCACGCGAACTGCTGGCACGTATTAACGCGGTTTTGCGCCGCTCGAAACAATCGGTCGAGCAAACCAGCAGCCCTAACAGCATTTCGGTGAGCGAAGTCGTGCTGTATCCGGCCAAGCGGCAGGCTGCCATTAAAGACACTCCGTTGGAGCTGACCAGCACTGAATTCAACCTGCTTGAAGTATTGATGCGCCATGCAGGCCAAGTAGTGAGCAAAGAAACCCTGTCGGTTGAAGCGCTCGACCGCAAGCTGGCCAAATTCGACCGGAGTATTGATGTGCATATTTCCAGCATCCGCCATAAATTGGGCGATGCCTCACTGATTCAAACCGTTCGCGGCTTGGGTTATCTGTTTGTAAAAAACTGATGAAAAGATAAACAGCTCAATGAAACTGTTTCAACGTATATTCGCCACGTTTTGCGCAGTGATTATCTGTGCCATATTCGTGGCGAGTTTTTCATACTGGCTGATTCAGAATACCATAGCCGAAAACCAACTCCAAAAACAAAGTATCATCGAAACCAGCATGATGAGGAGCATCGTTTCTGCATTCAAAATGCGTGGAGAGCAGGGCGTGCTCGACATTTTGGGGGAGTGGGAAGAAAACCCTATGGCACATAAAGTGTTTGTGGTTACCGGTGATGAAGAAAAAGATATCCTGAGCCGCAAAGTAGGGGAAAAAATGATTAAAGATGCGCGCCAATTCGCCATCGACAACCCCGATTCGGATTTGGTGCGCATCGAATTTGACCGCTGGGGTGAAGAATATCTGTTTTTTATCGGTAACTGGGATAACCGGCAAATCAAACATCTGCCCAGCCCGCTGTTTATCCCCGGGCTGCATCTGAAACCGATCTGGCACGAATTTATTATTCTTTTATTCATTATTTTGGTGGGGCTGCTGCTGGCTTACATTTTAACCAACGGCATTATCAAGCCCGTCCGCGTATTGAGCTCGGGTATGAGCCGCTTGGCAGCGGGTGATTTGGAAACGCGTGTTTCCCAGCAGATGGACGACCGTAGCGATGAGTTTTCCCAGCTTGCCGAGCAGTTCGACAAAATGGCGGTAAAACTGCAAAAATTAGTAGCCAAAGAGCGGCATCTTCTCCACCACGTTTCCCATGAAATGCGTTCGCCGTTAGCCCGTATGCAGGCAATTGTCGGCCTGATTCAGTCGCAGCCGCAAAAACAGGAGCAGTATCTCAAGCGTCTGGAGAGCGAGCTGGCCCGTATGGACACCATGGTGGGCGAACTGTTGACGCTTTCGCGCCTAGAAACATCGAATATGGTTTTAGAAAAAGACAATCTGGCACTGGTGCCGTTTTTCACGCAACTGGTGGAAGACAGCCAGGCCGTGGCAGAACAAAACAGCCAAAACGTGGTGCTCGAAGTTGGAAAAGTGCCGGGAAACGCACAACTGTATGCCAACGAAGGTTTTCTCTACCGCGCATTTGACAACACCATCCGCAACGCCATGGCCTATAGCCCCGAAGGCAGCACAATTAAGGTATTTTTGTCCCAAGATGCCAAAAACTGGCTAATCGACATCACTGACAACGGCCCGGGTGTAGATGAAGCGCAACTGCCGCACATTTTCACCGCATTTTACCGTGCCGACAGCAGCGCACATAAACCGGGAACTGGTTTGGGGCTGGCGATTGCCCAACATATCGTCCACCAGCACAGCGGCAAGATCATGGCGGAAAACATGCGCCCCAATGGTTTGAGAGTGCGGTTTATTTTACCCAAACACGGTAAGTAAACGCATATTTAAGGCCGTCTGAAAGATTTTTCAGGCGGCCTTAAAGTTTTTAGGCACAAGGCAGTAAGCTGCTTTGTATTGGTAGAAATGCAACCGGGTATAATATCGAAATACGGTCAAATGTGCTGCCGTATAGGGGTGAAATTAAAAATTACCGGGTGGACATTTGGCCGGTTTGGTAGCACATCATGGTTTGAGGATACGCCACCGTTGTTTTGCAGGCTCGGGGGGGCTGGCAGGTATATTGGTGGTTGTGTGTCTGTTTCAAAATGTCGAAATGGCAGATACCTGCCGGTGCTGGCTTGGGTATGCAGTTTCAGATATAGTGAATATACACGGCATGGCTATAACGGGGGCAGTGCGCGGTTATCGGCAACCGCAGTTTCAGATATAGTGAATACACAGCATGGCTATAACTGTCCGCTTTGACCGCAGGGTGCGGTTACGGTAGCCGAAATAGGCGAAACTGCTGGATATTACAAGCCGCAGATATTGCATTTTTTTGCGGCAGACCGATAACTGTTGGCGGTAAACAATGATAACAATACCACACAGGCCAATCTGTATTCTTGAGCGGCGCATGAGTGCTGATACCTTGCTTACCGGTGCTGATCGGCTGTTAAGAATGGGCATCGACTGAGCGGTATTTCCGCTTCGGGCGGAGGGGAGGCTAAATATACCGAAAACTGCTCCGGCTGTGCGGGTTCTAGCAATTGCCGGCAGTCGCCAAATGTTTTGAGGCTGGCTGTCTGAAAACACATGGACAAACGGCGGCAAAGCAAGTTATCTGCAAACAGTTGAAAATAAAATATTGTTGTGAAAAATAATGTTCAGACGGCCTTGATTCCCTGATTTCATTTTCCAAGGGGTAAACATGAAGCATAATTTATTGATTTTGAAATCGTTCAACCCGAGCCGGCTCGTGGCTGCTTTAGGCGGTGAACACAGCCGTATCTAGCAGTTTTTGGGTAAACTGCAACAAAAAGCCTGCCGCTGGAGTTGTGCGAAGTCTTGTGCTGTTTCGGTAAAAACGTTCACTTCATACGGGTGGCGAAAACGGGTAAAAACGCCTTAGACCTTTATCTTGCTTATTATTTGGGCAAAATCACCGGGCAAGACAAAGATGCTCTGATAGGTATTTTATTGCGGGACGGTGGGTTTGATGTGTTGGTCGAGCATTTAAGAGCCGGAAATTTCTGTCGGGGTTTGTGAGACTGGGCAGTTTGGCAGAAGCGGCCAAACCGGAAGAAATATTGCTCTTCCCGCCTTCTTCACCAAATAATGCGGCAGCCAGCTCTGCCGTTGAGGTGGAAACCCTGCTGCATCAAGACATTCGGTTTGTCGGTGCGTGCCAAAAGAAAGTTGCGCAGGCATTGATAAAAACAGAGATTTTTCGTCCCCGCAGTCGGGATAATCTGATTTCGGCAATCCATAAATTTATTTTATGTGAAAAGCTCAAAAGTTCGGATTGGGCAGAAAAGCATAAAATAGCGGAGCAGATTGTGGCTAAATTAGAGGCAGAAGGATTCATTAAACCTGAAAACAACGGCCTGTTAAGCTATCATTTTGTCAAAAATAAGGCATTATTGGAAATGTTAACCCGACAGGTTAAAGCGTCTAAAGCAAAAACCGCAACGCCCTGAGAAATGTGATCAGAACAAAAGCCGCAGGCTGTTACTATGATTGGGCAGATAACGACATCGACACCTTGATTGTTTATTTGCAGAAAAAGCAGATAGTGAAGCAGACGGGCGGTAAAATCGAATATGCACCGTTTGCCATATCGGTTGGAAAGTCCGAATAACCCATTATTGCCAATAATCTGGAAAACGGGGAAATCATACAGACGGCCGATCAGTTTTTGGCCAAATGTGCCAGAAACAAACCCGCCGGCAAATGATAAGGAAAAGATTGTGTTTCAACACACAAAGTTTCAAACCCCAAAGGAATTTTGATGGAGAGAACATTATTTATACTGTTAAGCAGTGTTGTCGCACTATCCAACATTTATGCTGCCGATAAGGAGGATGCCGTGAGCAAACAAACCATCCACAAACAAGCCGATCAAACCCTTTACCCCGCCAACCCCGAATTTTTCCGCGGCAAAGTAACACCGCGTTTATTGTTTGACGGTAACGAATACATCACCGGCGCGGCATTGGTGCGCTTTGAAAAAAGCGCGCGCACTGCGTGGCACAACCACCCCGCAGGGCAAAACCTGATTGTTACCGGCGGCACGATTTACACCGGCACGGCGCGGGCTTTCACCAACACGGCAAACACATTGCCATAACCGGTACTAAAAACGGTAAAAACGTCAATTGGAAAGAACATTTATCCGATGAGGCATACCGCAAGTTGATTGAAAAAGCCGTGAAATAATCCGCCAGCGCGTTTTATTTCCAACTTAATCACTTAAAGGGGTTGGCTAATTTTTTAAGCCCGTGTTAAAACTGCAAGAGCAGCAAATTGAAACGCTGGTTCAGGCATTGCGGCACAGAAAAATTAACCATCGGCGATACTGGAAAAAACCATTTATTCATAAATATCCGGCAATAATTACCCGACAAGGCCGTCTGAATGCGCAAACTGCACCAAATCATCGAACAACACTGGCAACAGCCCAATCCGGTTTTGAGCGTGTTGCTGCGGCCTTTGTCACGCCTGTTTCAGACGGCCTCGGCCATACGCAGAGATCTCTATCGGGCAGGCCGTCTGAAAAGCGAAAAACTGCCCGTGCCGGTGGTGGTGGTGGGCAATATCCATGCCGGCGGAGCGGGTAAAACGCCGGTGGTGTCGGCGTTGGTAAAAGGTTTGCAGGCGCGTGGTATCAAGGCGGGCATTGTCAGCCGGGGCTACGGGCGGGCGGGCAGCGGCATTTATGTGTTGCAGCCCGACAGCACGGCAGCAGAAGCGGGCGATGAACCTTTGCTGCTCCACCGCCAAACCGATGTGCCCGTTGCAGTAGGCAGCCGCCGCGCCGAAGCGGGCAGGGCGCTGCTGGCGGCACACCCCGATATCAAACTGATTATCGCCGATGACGGCCTGCAACATTATGCCTTGCAGCGCGATTTGGAAATTGTGGTTTTTCCCGCTGCCGATGCAGGCAGGAATAATTTGGATTTATTGCCCAACGGCGGCCTGCGCGAACCTTTGAGCCGTCTGAAAACGGCAGATGCGGTGGTGTTGGGCGGCAGCACCGGTGCGGAAAATGCGGCACACCTGCATGAAAACATCTTTCACAGCCGTTTGCAGACGGGCAGAATCCACCGCCTAAACTGCCAGGGCGAATATCTGGACACAAGCCGTCTGAAATACCTGCGCGTGGCGGCGGTGGCAGGAATTGCCAAGCCCGAGCGCTTTTTTAATACTTTGCGCGGCTTGGGCATCGCATTGGCCGAAACGCGCGCACTGCCCGACCACGCTGTTTTGTCTGCCGCCGATCTGCCGCAGGCCGATGTGGTGCTGATTACCGAAAAAGATGCGGTCAAACTTTCAGACGGCCGATGGCAAAACGTGTGGGTGCTGCCTGTTTGTGCGATAATCGATCCCGATTTGGCAGCTTTTGTTGCAGGCCGTCTGAAGATTTAAACCGGAAAAGGATGATGAATATGAAAATCCGATGGATATGTGCGGCAGTATTGTGCGCGGCTGCAAGTTTGGCTCAAGCCGCGCCCGCCGGCAAGGCTTCGGTGGAAAAACTGTTTGAGGTGCAGAATTTCGACAAAATGATGGGCGATGCCGCCAAGGCCGTCGCAACAGCAGTATCGGCACAGCAGTCTATGCCCGGCGTGCCTGCCGGCAAACGCCAAAAAGTGCAAAACATTATCAACCGCTATATGGGCGACTATATGCGCGAAGTAAACGACCCAAGCACCCGTGCCGAAATCCGCCGCGTGGCCGTGGAGGGCGTGCAGAAAGTTTACACACAGGAAGAAGTGGATGCGATGATTGCGTTTTACGGCTCCCCTACAGGCCGCTCGATTATGGCCAAAATGCCGCAATATATGGAAGCCACGATGAGCCCGATGATAAGTGTGATGCAGTCGAAGATACAGGCGTTCCAGCAAAAAAACGGCGGGAAAATGCAGCGCGAAATCAATCAGGCCGTCTGCGGCAAAAACATCTGCAACTAACAGCAAAGCCAACCCCGATATGGAAAAGAAATTTCTAGATATTCTCGTATGCCCCGTATGCAAAGGCAGCTTGGAATACAAACAAGACCGGCAGGAATTATGGTGCCGCCGCAGCAAACTTGCCTATCCGATTAAAGACGGCATTCCCTTTATGCTCGAAAACGAAGCCCGTAAGCTGACCGAAGAAGAGCTGCACGCATGAGCGCATTTACCGTGTTGATTCCCGCCAGGCTGTCCTCATCGCGCCTGCCTAGAAAAGCATTGGCCGATATTCACGGCAAACCGATGGTGGTGCGTGTGGCAGAACAGGCCGCCAAAAGCGCGGCAGAACGCGTGATTGTAGCTACCGACCATACCGACATCGAAGCCGCCTGCTGTGCGCACGGCATTGCCTGCGTAATGACCGCCGCCGCCCACCAAAGCGGTACCACCCGTCTGGCCGAAGCCGCCGCCAAGCTCGGCCTGCCGTCGGATAGCCTAGTGGTAAACGTGCAGGGCGATGAGCCGTTGATTAACCCGAGATTAATCGACCGCACCGCTGCACTGTTGCTAGAAAACCAAGTGCCGATGGCCACCGCCGCACATCCCATTCGCGATTTGGCCGAATTTCTCAACCCCAACTGCGTGAAAGTAGTGTTGAACGCGGCGGGCAACGCCTTATATTTCAGCCGTGCACCGATTCCCTATCCGCGCGATGCGATGGGGTCCTTCCCCCAAGTCCTGCCTGAAGAGTTTGCATCTTTGCGCCATATCGGCATTTATGCCTACCGCGCCGGCTTTTTACAGCAATACGCCGGCTTGGCTGTATCTCCGCACGAAACCGATGAATCGCTGGAGCAATTGCGCGTGTTGTGGCACGGCTATCCGATTGCAGTGGAAATCACCGAAACCGCGCCTGCCGCAGGGGTGGACACCGCAGAAGACTTGTCGCGCGTGCGGACCGAGTTTCTGCAAGCCGTATAATACCCGCGTCTGCGTTGCAGGCGGTTTTCAGACGGTTTGAGTCTTTGTAAAACCACTTTCAAGCGGTATGAAATGCTTAGGTCTTTTTATTCACGAGATGGAAATTCAGATAAAAATATTGAAGTATTGATTAAATAAAGGGGGCTTAGGAAGCAAAATTAGCCCAAGGGTCGATTTCTCAGTATTTTAAGCAAGACTAATACAGATCATCATGCCTGTGATTGAAGCGAAATTAGGTTTCCTTTAAGTGTAAATAAAAAGTCTGTTTCGGTACACCGTTAAATTTAACCAAGCGGTTTTTGGCATAACCCCAAAACAATTCGATGCCGTTAATGTGTTGCGCACCCCGGGCGAACTCGTCTACACCATGATGTACCCTGAAGTGCTTTTCACAGCCCATATCGACCAAGCCGTGATAGCCGCGCCAGCCGTCGGTATTGATGACAATTTCAACAGCAACCCGCCCTCGAATAACCTGTTGCAGTGTAGCTTTCGAAGTATCCGGCACGATTTCGGTATAGACTTTGTCGTCCCGTTTTAAGATGCCGAAAACAATGGTTTTGCCTCCCTCTCCCAGCCCGAGTTTACCTCAGATGCGCTTTGCCTTGGAATAGGATTGGTCTGATTCTACGGTGTCTTAGAAAGAGATGTACTGCCCGCATTCGCCAGCTAGGCACCGGTGTAACTTCAGGTACGGGCTGTTAATGCTTCCGACACTGATTCCGGTTAGTTAGCGGTATCGGAAGCGTTCAAATAGAAGGCGGAAAGCCACAGGACCTGACGGCATTGGGCTCGGTAATTTTACTGCACTTTTGATACTTGTTTTTTAATTTCATTTCAGAAGCTTATCACTATATTGGGTGATTTTGCTTCCTAAGTCCCCTATACAAATATATTAATATCATAAGTTTATGAAATAGCAAATTAAAATTCATTCACTACATCTCTCTTAGTGCTGCAATATTATGCACATGGCACGTGCCGTATCTCCGTTATAGCTTCCTCTTTCATCTCGCAGTGCTACAATGACCATCACATAGGCAAAGTCCGTTTCATGGTTGTAGCTTCCTCTTTCATCTCGCAGTGCTACAATTGTCGGGCTTGTAGCCTCCGTCGCCCCGCAGTTGTAGCTTCCTCTTTCATCTCGCAGTGCTACAATTCTTCTTCGGGGCTGGGTTCTGCTGCTGCTGTTGTAGCTTCCTCTTTCATCTCGCAGTGCTACAATCTTGCCGATACCTTCATGTTTTGGAATTTCGTTGTAGCTTCCTCTTTCATCTCGCAGTGCTACAATCTACTGCACATCCCATTAAGAGTAGGCTCAGTTGTAGCTTCCTCTTTCATCTCGCAGTGCTACAATGGAATCGAAAAGCTGATTAAAGGCGTAATCGTTGTAGCTTCCTCTTTCATCTCGCAGTGCTACAATGGTCAGGGTGTCGATAAAAGCGGCCGTTGAGTTGTAGCTTCCTCTTTCATCTCGCAGTGCTACAATAAAACCAGCAAACCAACCATCGCGAAATGAGTTGTAGCTTCCTCTTTCATCTCGCAGTGCTACAATGCAGTAGGTTGCCGTAACGGCAGCCTTTTTGTTGTAGCTTCCTCTTTCATCTCGCAGTGCTACAATTTTCTTTCCAATCAAGCGTTAAGGTTTCGTGTTGTAGCTTCCTCTTTCATCTCGCAGTGCTACAATATTACTTCGACTCGCCCGCTTTGTTGATACGTTGTAGCTTCCTCTTTCATCTCGCAGTGCTACAATATGATTTCCAACGGATCGATGTTGATGGAAGTTGTAGCTTCCTCTTTCATCTCGCAGTGCTACAATACCCAAGCAGGGAATCCTTGTTTTATAAGGATTCCCTGCTTTATTTTGCTCTGAAAAACTGTGTCAAAACAGTAAAAGTTGGTCGGCATT